>CAZGVK010000027.1:0-6234 GCA_964529095.1 uncultured Elusimicrobia bacterium | reverse complement strand
ACATCAGCGCCACCAGGAAGATGACGGCCTTGGCGGAGTCGACGGCCTGCTGGCGGGTGAGCCAGGTCGCCTGCTTCAGTTCGGAGTACGCTTCTTTTAGAAATTGGGTCGCAATGTTCATTTTAAATCCTCGGGTCCGGCGGGGGCGCCAGGACTCGAACCTGGAGGGGCGGTTTTGGAGACCGCTCGTTTAGCCAATTAACGGACACCCCCGCAGATCGCTTCGTAGTCGGTGCTACTTCACTTCCTTGTGCGCAACCTGCCTGCCGCAGGTGCTGCAGAACTTCTTCATCTCCAGCTTGAATTCCTTTTTCTTGCCGCGCTGGAAGTGGTAGTTCTTGTTTTTGCAGACTGTGCAGCCGAGGATGACGATGTGTCGATCACCCATGATTACGCCACGATGTCGGCGACAACACCGGCGCCGACTGTGTGTCCGCCTTCGCGGACAGCGAAGCGCAGACCCTTCTCCATCGCAATCGGAGCGATCAGTTCGCACTCGATGTCGATATTATCTCCCGGCATGACCATCTCGACACCCGCTGGAAGCATTACCGCTCCAGTGACATCGGTCGTGCGGAAGTAGAACTGAGGACGGTAGCCCTTAAAGAAGGGCGTGTGGCGCCCGCCTTCCTCCTTGGTCAAGACGTACAACTTCGCCTTGAACTTCGTGTGAGGTTTGATCGATCCCGGCGCGCAGATGACCTGACCACGCTCAATCTGGGCCTTCTCGATGCCGCGCAACAGGATGCCGACGTTGTCACCGGCGCGAGCGTCATCGAGCAACTTGCGGAACATCTCGATGCCGGTCACGACGGTCTTCTGCGTGTCTTTGATGCCGACGATCTCCACGTTCTCGCCGACCTTCACCGTGCCGCGCTCGACGCGACCCGTGGCCACCGTGCCGCGGCCCGTGATGGAAAACACATCCTCGACCGCCAGCAAAAACTGCTGGTCAGTCATGCGCTTGGGCTCGGGAATATCCTTGTCAAGAGCATCCATCAGGCGCTGAATCGCCGGCTCGCCCAACTCTCCCTGGTCGCCCTCAAGAGCCTTCGTCGCCGAACCGCGCACGATGGTGACCTTGTCGCCCGGGAACTCGTACTTGGAGAGCAACTCGCGCACTTCCATCTCCACGAGTTCAACCAAGTCCTTATCAGCCACATCCACCTTGTTGAGGAAAACGACGATGTGGGGCACCCCGACCTGGCGGGCGAGCAGCACGTGTTCGCGCGTCTGCGGCATGGGGCCGTCGGCGGCTGACACCACGAGAATGGCCGCATCCATCTGGGCCGCGCCCGTGATCATGTTCTTGATGTAGTCGGCATGGCCGGGACAGTCCACGTGCGCGTAGTGCCGGTTTAGCGTCTCATACTCATTGTGATGCACATTGATCGTCACGCCGCGGGCGCGTTCTTCGGGCGCGTTGTCGATCTCGTCGTAGCGCTTGGCCTGCGCCAGGCCCTTCTTTGAGAGATAATGGGTAATTGCGGCCGTCAAAGTCGTTTTGCCATGGTCAACGTGACCGATGGTTCCGATGTTGACATGTGGTTTGGTACGCTCGAATTTAGCCTTGGCCATGACGCAGTTCTCCTTGTGATTTCATTCCTTCAAGATCAATGCGGCGACGAAAATAAGCTGGGAATGGGAGTTGAACCCACGACCTTCTCCTTACCATGGAGATGCTCTACCAACTGAGCTATCCCAGCGACGAACATAAAACCCGATCGGAGCGGGCGATGGGAATCGAACCCACGTAACGAGTTTGGAAAACTCGTGTTCTACCATTGAACTACGCCCGCGACTCCCCCGTTCCAGTGAGCTTTCCAACAACGGCAACGCCATTTGCGCCTAACTGCATGGAAAGATCAGCGGATGGCAGGACGCGAATTGTAGCCAAACGCCGGCGGCGGTGTCAATCAAAAATTAACTCGCCAGGCGGCGCGCCAGGTCCTTGATCAGCAGATTCGGGAACGTCTCCTCTTCGAGCTGAGGCCATATCCAGGTGGCATGATGCGCGGAGGGCGCCACATAGAGTTTGTGCATCGGGCGCACAAACTCCTCGTACAGGCGCAGGGTCTCGCCCACGTTCACGCGCCGCTCAACGCAGTCACGGCGCACGCGGCGCAGCAGGCGAATATCATCGGGCGTCTCGATGAATACCGATGCCGTCATCCGTTCGCGCAGTGATTTTTCATGGAGGACGAGTATGCCGTCGAGGATGATGAGCGGCCTCGGCTCGACACGGCGCGTTTCCTTCAGGCGGCTGTGCGTCGCGTAGTCGTAGATGGGCGCTGCGACCGCAGTTCCCGCCAGCAGCGAATCGATCTGATGACAAAAGAAAGCCGTCTCCAACGCGCGGGGGTGGTCAAAGTTGAGCTTGAGCGCGTCATCTTCAGCGAGGGATTCGTTGTGGCGGTAGTACCAATCATGACAGACGACCGTCGCGAGCTCGGGAAAGGCGGCGACGAGTGTTTTCGCGAGCTCGGACTTGCCGGAGCCGCTGCCACCGGCGACGCCGAGAACGACGCGGGGCCGGTCCTGATGATTTATTGCCACGCGGAGATTATAGCGTGTCGATTTGGAGTTGGGAACATGCCCCGACTTTCGGACACGTTGTGCGGGTCTGAATTCGCGCTATAATAATAGGATGAACGCGCATGGCGGCACCGAAATAATCCGCGTGAAGGGCAAGAAAATGCTCGTTCATTATCATCGGCCCGCCGGTCCTGAGGGCAAGCGTTTTGCGACCGTCGTATTCCTGCATGGTTTTCCAGGTGTTGAAAAAAGTGTCGACATCCAACGCGAGTTGATGGCCCAGGGAATCGCCTCGGCGGCGCCGTCGTTTCTTGGCGCCTGGGGCTCGGGCGGGAAATATCGTTTCACGACCTTGCCCGCGCAGACATCCGCGGCGCTTGTCGCGATTCGGAAGTTGCCGTTTGTGGATCCGGGCCGTGTCGCCTTGTTCGGTTTCAGCATGGGCGGTTGGACGGCGATCAATGCCGCCGCCCTTGACCCCACCTTGCGCGCCGTCGTGGCGGTCGCGCCCGTCGGAGGCGCCGAGATGATCTCTCCGAACCTGCCTAGTTTCATTGCCCGTCTTTCGCGACCGCTGAACACGATCGGGCCGAAAGCCCTTGCCTTGGATTTCAAGAAAGCGGTCACGACATTTGATCCGAGCCGCGCCGCGAGCCGGATCAAAGCGCCGCTTTTGCTTGTTCACGGAGATTTGGACCGAACGATCCCGGCTCTCGTTTCCAGGCGCATTGCCGAGAGCGCGGGGGGCAAGGCGCAGCTCGTCATTGAGCGCGGCGCCACGCACGACTTCCTGGACCGGCGAGCGCGCCTCGCGCGGTTGTGCGCGGACTTTTTCAAGCGCTGCCTTTTGCCGGGAGCTCTGGGCGCGCTGCTCCTGAGTTCACGTCCGGCGCATGCTCAAATTGCCGGGGAAGATTTTGCGCAAGCGCTTCATGTGGGATTTATTGAAGCCGTCCATTACGCGAAGTCCATGCGCCCGCCTTTGACGTCCGATGCCAAGACACCGGAACAGATTCGCCATGGCGTCGAGGCGAAGCTCAAGGGTCGTGTTCCGATCGCGGTCGTCAACGCATTTTTTGCCGATCTGCGGCTGAAGGTGATTGACGGCATCGCTGAGCGTTTTGGCGCGCCTGTCGCGCCCGGCTCATCCGGCGGAGGCATGCCCTACGACCAATACCGCAAGCATTTCATTAATCCGGAAAACCTGGCTGCGGGTGCGCGCTTCTTAAAGGAGCAGGAGGTGGCGTTGACTGCTGTCGAGAAGAGCATGGGCGTTGACGCTTATCTGCTTGCCGCCCATGCCGGCGTGGAGACGCGCTTTGGCGCCTACACGGGCAAGATGCCCATTGGCGCCGCGTTGTGGACGATCGCTTTGAAAGTCCCGAGGCGCTCGGACTGGGCGGAGCGCGAACTCGCGGAACTGCTGATCTTCGCCAAAGGCGAAGATGCCCATGCCTGGCTCGGATCTTATGCGGGCGCCTTCGGCCTCATGCAGTTCATGCCCTCAAGCGCGAACGCCTTCGCGGTTGATTTCGATGGCGATGGACGGCGGGACCTTTTCGCATGGCCGGACGCGCTCGGCAGTGCGGCCAACTATCTGCTTGGCAACGGCTATCGCGCGGGGGAACCGTTCACGCCGGAATCCGCGATCGGGCGCGCGGTATATTCCTACAATCACTCCGAGAACTATGTGCGCGTCATCTTGGATCTGCGCGCAGAACTCAAAGCGCTTAGCGCGCGGATACGGAGCGCAGGGACTTGATGAACCGCAGGAAGTCGGCGCGATCATTGAGATAGTTTGCGCGCGAGGAGATAAGACGCGCAAGGGAGTAGGCCTCGCCGACCGAAATCACCGCGACGGAAGGGTTGACGCAATAATAACTTTGTGAATTTTGGATGTCGAGGCGATACTCTAACAAGGCGCGAGAAGGGAGCATACCGATAGGGAGTGACCGACGACCGAGCCATAAGGCGAGGAAGTGTCCCTTCAAAAATTCCGAAGAAAGGGATCGAGCAACGCAGTTAGAGTGAAGCATCGGCATACAAAAACACATAGTTATTTTTGCGCCAACCCTAAGGGTGTACGTAAGACTTTAGCCGTCTGAAGTTCCCAAAGAGAAGCCCTTCTCGTTCTGCGACTGCTTCCATCACTTCACGCGGCTAAAGTCTTACTCTTCTTATACCTCGTGGCCCTGCCAAGGCCGCGACGCTCCACTTTTTTGAGCTTGAGCAGTTTGTTGATCGCCTGATTCACGGTGGGCCGGGCAACACCCGCCTTCCTGGCAATCTCGCCGGGAGTGGCCTCGTCCACCGTCTGCAAGTATTGCCATATGGCGAGCTGCTTGGGAGACAAAAGCTGCTCGATGTTCTCTTTGGAAAGAAGTTCAATGGCCATCTTTGACTGCCGAAGAAAAATAGACAAAAAGAAATCCAGCCACGGCGCGATGTCCTCCCCGCCGGTTTTTATGGTCTTTTGACTTTTGCGCAGGGCAAGATAGTATTCCGGTTTGCTGTCCTCTATCAGCTTTTCATGCGAGACATACGGCATGTACAAATAGCCTGCTTTGAGCAGAAGCAGATTAGCGAGAATCCGAGAAACTCGGCCGTTGCCGTCTTCAAACGGATGGATATTCAGGAACTCCACCAAAAAGTTTCCGATGATAAGAAGCGGAGGATATTTCCGTTCGGCCAGAGCGTCCGTGGTCCACTCCGTGAGCTCCTGCATCTCTTTCGGGGTCAGATAGGCGGGCACGGTTTCAAAGAGCGTTGCCATCGGCTTGCCGGTTGAATCAACCATCTTGACCGCATTTTCCTTTTTCTTGTACTCGCCGCGATGGCGCTCGTCTTTTTCGACATACTTCAGAAGCTCTTGATGAAAATGCTTGATGGTATTTTCGCCGAAGCTGATTCGTTTCCATGAATCGAATACATTTTCCAACAGCTCGTAATAACCTCGCACTTCCTGCTTATCACGGCCGGAGAATTTCTGGAGGGAAAGGCCGCGCATCAGTTTTTCCACATCCTCATCGGACAGTTTGGCGCCCTCGATGCGGGTGGAAGCGCCGGTTGATGTAATCAGAACGGATCGTTTTAGACGCCCCAAAACCTGCGGGGTTAATTGGGCGCCGGCGATCCACTGGCCCTTCAATTCGTCAATGTGCGAGAACTTGCCCCAGATATCGGCCGGGAGGTGCTCGAATCTGCGCTCAAAACGCTTATGCTTCATCATATACTTCGACTATATAAGATTATATTCGATTAACTTACAAGGTAGGAGAAATTGTAAACATTCGGTGATCCCATGTCGGCGGCAGGATCAGGCAAGGCGAAGTTCGCGTCGGCAGTGTTTATCGAGTGGGTACAGGAAAATATCCTGGACAGGCAGCGGGCGTTGACGCAGCCTGTCCAGTTTGCTGCGGCCCTGGACGGTGCGCGAACTCGCGGAACTGCTGATCTTTGCCAAAGGCGAAGATGCCCATGCCTGGCTTGGATCTTATGCGGGTGCCTTCGGCCTCATGCAGTTCATGCCCTCAAGCGCGAACGCCTTCGCGGTTGATTGCGATGGCGATGGACGGCGGGACCTTTGCGCATGGCCGGACGCGCTCGGCAGTGCGGCCAACTATCTGCTTGGCAACGGCTATCGCGCGGATACGGAGCGCAGGGACTTGATGAACCGCAGGAAGTCGGCGCGATAATTGA
>CAZGVK010000026.1:0-19339 GCA_964529095.1 uncultured Elusimicrobia bacterium | reverse complement strand
GGATATTCGAAGACGGCGCCATAATGCGTGGTGGATTGAACGCCGCTGGCCGAGACGCTGAAAGTATCTCCGCCTACCACCAGCGCGTAAAGCTGGGCGCCAATCGGATTATTATAGGCAAGCACGACCGCGGATGCGGTCGTGCTGCAATCGAAGTTTGCGCACGACCCGTCTATCGTGTTGATCCCATCGTAGGGTGGCGCAGCGCTCGCGACGAGACGGTGCGAGCGGTCGAACAGTTTGAGCTGATAAGCTTTGAAGAAGCCTCCGGCGGGAGGTAGCTGCAAAGTGATCCTGACTAGGCCCGGGCCGGCTCCAAATGAATAAAAATCAGCATCGCTCGTGGGAAAGATCGTGGCGGAAATCGCGGGGCGCGTGCTGACGTCGGTCGCCGTCTCAAAGCCGTCGTTGCGCTCGAAAGAGTCACCGTTGCCAAGAATAAGCCCGTGTGTCGCAAAAGCGGTATTAATCGCGGCCTGCGCTGTGCTGGCGCCTCCGCACGCGACCACCCGGCCCTCCGAGTCCACGCGCCGCATCGCGTCATAGAACTCGCCAAAACTTTCCGGAAAGAAAAGCAGCGACTGGAAGACGAGGCCATCAACACAAGATCGACCGGGGGTGTTCCCAAGGGCGGCGATCCGGTCGCGTCGAATGTCCCACAGCGCCTGGGAAAGGTAAATGCTGTCGTCATGAATCTGGCCGACCCAGCTCTGGCTGCTGAGCACACGGCAAGAGATGCCCGGCAGTTGGCAGTCGATATCCCGCAAAGAGCCCGTGCCGCCGAGAGTGGCGAGAACATGGGCGCCAATCGATGGATTATCGAGGGAACTGCCCGAAAAATAGTCGGCGACAGCCTCAGAGATGGCGCCCGCCATGCCGAAATTCTGGATGGACCATATCTTCTCGACGAGGTAATGAACATACTCATGGTGCGTGACGGTCGCGTCATCGGTGAAGCCGTCCTGAGGCGACAGCGTATTGATGTCGCCGAACATCAGGTTGTCATGGTCGGGATTGTAGAAAGCATTGGCCATATTCGGACCGACATGAGCCATCGCAACGACCGGACGCGACACGGGCGCCGCGTTTGCGCTATTGACGCCGTTGAAGAAGTAGTCGTGCATTAAGTTGAGGTGATAGAACAAATTGAGTTCGCCCCTCAAGCCAATCGGCGCATCGGCGCTGGTCCAGATGTGGTTTGAGCTCGCGGCCGGGACGAATGGCGACGAGAGCGCGAGATAGCTTGAGAGCGCCACATCAAAGCCATCCTGCTGGCCGCTTTCATTTGATTTGAGAGTTAAGCGCATCACCTTGCCCGCGACGGCGGTGCCGTTGAATGCGCCGCGGTCGCCCACATAGCTTGCAACCGCGTTCCCAAAGCTGTCGCTGATGCTCAACTGGTCGTCATCAACAATGCCGCCGCCGGACGGATCAGAGGTGTCGGCGCCTGCGAATTCGCCAACTTTGAAGGCGTTGAATACAGGGAGGAACTTCACCGCCGAAGGCGCTGCAACCGTCAGGTCGATCGTCGACTCCGCAGTCGTCGAGTTCAGGTAGGGATGCGCGGAGGAAACCGGAGTCGCCACGGTCTGCCAGACGCCGTTGCCGTTGTCAAAATGCGCGCTCGGACCACGGAAATTGGCCGCATTGACAAAAGGGCCTTGCAAGCCCATCGAGATCTTGCCAAGCGCGGCGCCGCAGAAGACCCCGCCCGCTTCAGTCAACGCTCGCCCTGACGCGTCGGCAATATACACCCACTGGTTGAGGATCGGACGATTTTGAGCGGGAGTGCGCGTGGGATCTATATCAAAGACGGAGCCCTCTATTGTGCCGGTGGTCAGGCAGGCGAAGCGAAGGTTGTTGTAACGGAACAATATCTGGCCCGTGCGCGCATCGACATAATAGCGCCAAGCGGCCTGCGGCGCCTTGATTTTCACCTTCCAGGCCAAATGCGAACGACCGGTCGATGCCACGGGAAGAATGACAAGAGAAGGGATCCCGTCGGCGGTTCCTCGCGAGTCGGTCTCAGCGGAGCGGACGGCTGCGTCGGCGGTTATTCCGGGCGCCAAGCTTAAGTTGAGGTCGGGCTCATAAGTCGAGTTGACGCCAAGCACCGAGCCATTCTCATCTAAGTGGACCTTGACGCGCGCAAACTCAACGGGCATGCCGCGGTAAAACTGGCGGTAAAGCATGTGCCTATGTCCCGCGCCTTTGGTCTCTTTTTCAACCTGGAGAGCGTCCGGATCCACTCCGAGAAGGGCCCTCTGCTTTTGAAGAAAATCGCGCGCAATCACAGCGCTCGCGCCGGAGCGCGGAGCGGTGCGGCCCTCGCTGAGAGATGAAAGCGCGCCCGTGCGCGCGTCGAAGCGAATTTTCCAGCGTCCCGCGGCGGCTGCGTTGAACCGGGCAAATTCCTTTTGAACGGACGCTTGAGGAGACCGCGGCGCCGCGAGCGTGAACACATTAAGTCCAAAACGTTTGGCCTCATCCTTCGCGCGCTCCGAGGGACGCACGGCGGAGGCCGGAAGCGCTGCGGTCAAAATAAGGACGGCGATTATGGAATTTTTTTTCATCGCGAAAACTCGTCGCAGACCATGCTACAAGATGTTATCAGTGAAGCATTACGGTAATATTTCAACGCCGAGGCATTCTCGGCGAAATTCAGTGGGCCCGCCAGGAATCGAACCCGGATCACTTGGTTCGAAGCCAAGCACTCTATCCGTTGAGCTACAGGCCCACGCGTATAATTCTACTACACTAATTTTAGGTTTGACTCTGTACAGACGTTGGAATTTAAGGCCATTTTGAGCGGCGAACAGGCTCAGGGAGCAAGGACAACTGTGCGCAACGCCGGAAGCGGCAATGCCCCGTTTTTGAGAACCTTATCGTGGAAGCGCTTCAAGTCGAACTTCGCGCCCAGAAGCTGTTTGGATTCCTCGCGTAGCGCGAAAATCTCGAGCTGCCCCACCTTGTAGGAGAGAGCCTGCCCGGGCCAAATCGTGTAACGGTCGACCTCCTTGACGATCTCGTCCTCGCTCATGGCCAGATTGTCCTTCATATAGTCGATTGCCTGCTGGCGCGTCCAGTCCTTTGCGTGCAGGCCGGTGTCGACCACCAAGCGCACCGCGCGCCAGGTTTGGTCGGAGAGCATGCCGAAGCGCGCAAGGTCGCTCGGGTAGAGCCCCAACTCGTCAGCAAGGCGCTCGGAATAAAGCGCCCAACCCTCCACATAGGCGTTGAAGCCGCCGTTACGCCTGAAGGCGGGTAGCCCCCGCTGTTCGAGGGCGATGGCGATTTGAAGGTGGTGGCCGGGCACGCCCTCATGAAAGGCAAGCGAGGCGGTTTTGTAGCGCGCGCGAGTCTTAGGCTCATAGGTGTTGATGAAATAGATGCCGGGGCGCGAGAGATCGTCCGGCGGGGAGTAATAGCGGGCGGCGACATCATTTTTTTCCTTGTGGGACTCGATCGGTTTAACGTCGAGAGCGGTCTTCGGCAAGAGGCCGAACGCCTCCGTGAGCTTGGCTTGGGCTCGGGCAACCAATCCCCGCGCGTCGACGAGCATCTCCTCTCGCGTTTCAAAGAACATTGCGGGATCCATGCGGAGCTTCTCGATAAAGGTCTTGAGGTCTCCATCATGACCAAGCGTCTTGGCGATTTGCGACATCTCCTCACGAAGGCCTGCGACCTCCTTCAACCCCAGTTTGTGCAGCTCCTCGGGCGCGCGGTCGAGCGTCGTGTGGGCGCGGATTTGGAAGCGATAGGCGTCCATGCCTGAAGGCAAGGAGGAAAGGCCGATGTGCTCCTTGCGTGCGCGGACAAGATACTCATTTTTAAGGAAGTTTAAGTAGGTCTCGTAGCCTGCGTAGGCCTGGCCCTGCACGGCAGTGACGAATTTGGAGAGATATTTATCCTTGAGCGGGTTCGGCAACCGGCGCGCTGCGGCCATAAAGGGACTTTGATCAGCTGGTATTTTAAGGATGCCTTCGATCTGGGCGATTGTTTTCTCCACCGGAATGCGAGCCGCGACCCGGCCCTCTTCAAGTCCCGCGCGCAGATTCTTGACGTGGTTGTCAAAATAGATGGGCATGGCAGCCAAACGCTTCAAGAGGGCTTCAGCATCGGCCTCGATCTTCATGGGCTGGGCGAACTCGACAACTGAGGATATCCAGGTCTGCGGCCCGTCCATTTGGTCCACGTCCCATTGCCAAAACTTGTGCTGCGTCCGCTCTAAAGCCAGATCCAGCTCGAGCTTCATCACGTCATAGGAGACGCGGTCCGCAGCGGAAAGCGCCGCGCGCTCCACTGTCTTCAGGCGCTGAAGCAGTGCTGCGCGCTCCTTGAGATCCTCGGCGCGTCCGGCGGCGCTGTTGTCGTCGAGCCGATCGTGATAGCGGGTATGGTTGACGAAGGTGGCGTACAGCGGCGACAATCGCATCTGCAATTCCCAGTAATCGTCCGCCAGCTTGGCGAAAGGAGAAACGGTGGGAGCGGCTTGAGCAACTGTTGCCGTTGTTCCGGCTACGCTGATGTCGAACGAAAGGAAAGAAAACGACAGCGCGAGTAAAAGAAGGAGGTGTCTCATGAGCCGATTATATATTTTTGCGGTCCCTAAAGACCTACAAGCGCCTTGGGTCTAATGACTGAAAAAGATGCCCCTTTGGCCCGCTCCGCTCAGGCCTCAGGCATGGTAAGATTAACCATGGAAGCCGCTGGGCGCGTAAAATATCAATCTGGTCACGGGGGTCTATGACTCAAAATCGAATAATCGCAGGGTTTCTCTCAATGGTGGTCGGCGCGATCTTGCCTCTCAGCGCTCCGGCAACCACGATCAGCGCCGCAGAAAGAGATTTTAATCTTTCCCTCATCGATGGCATGAAGGCCACTATAAAAAGTCTCGCGGAGAGCGGTTCCGTCTATAGACCCCGCTCCTCCGGATTCGGCCGCAAGACAATTTGTCTCAACCAAAATGGCCAAGAAGGCCTCAATGTCCCCAAGATCGAAGAGCTTGTGAAAAATCAGGGCAAGGACAGCCCCTGTTCTTATCTCAAAGAAGCTGAGTTTGGCGCTTTCGCCAATCTCAGCGAAGCTAATCTGAGCTACAGCAATCTCTCTCACGCCCACCTTCCAAACGCCGTTATGCCGGGAGCGTGGCTCATCGGCGCCGATCTGACCCGAGCGCAGATGGATGGAGCGCTATTGCAGGACGGCCATCTACAGGGCGCGACCTTGTATGATACCCAACTCAACGGGGCCCATCTGCGAGACGCGCATCTCGATGGCGCCGATTTGCGTTTTGCCAAACTCAACGACGCAGACCTCACGGGGGCCTACCTTGAAGAACGCGCGAACCTCAGCGGAGCAAGCATGCGCAAGGCTTTGTTAAACGGCGCCCACATGCACCGCGCAATCCTCATTGGAACCGACTTGTTTCAGGCGCGCATGCAGGATGCCGACCTTGTCGGCGCCGTTCTCAGCGGAGCATGGCTTATCGGCGCCAAATTAAACAATGCGCAACTCTACAACGCCTTTCTCGTTGGCGCCCATCTCATCAATACCGACCTCAGCGGCGCCAAGATGCGAAAAGCGAACCTCAATGGCGCCATGATCGATACCCTGTCTTCCGACTTTTCCCATGCCTATATGCGTGAGGCCACTTTTGATGGCGCAACGCTCTCCGGCGCTAATTTCTACTTTGCGAATCTCACCGATGTGGATTTTTCCAGGGTCAAAAGCATGAAGGATGTTGATCTCACCTGCGCCAATCTCACCAACGCCACTATGGGGAATTTAAAACTTGGCGTCAATTATAAACGCTCTGATCAGCCTTTTGGGCCGATCAACTGCAAAGCCCTCATCTTCGGAGAAAAAAATCTCCATGACGAGGAACGCTAGTTCGCCTTCCCTAAAATAGCTCCGCAGGCTCGCCAATGATCTACAATCTATAGGTCTGTGGCAATAACTCTGCGGTGTTGTCTCCTCGCCCTGCTGTCCGTGGCGCTGTCGTTAAGCGTTCGCGCCGGAGAGGTCATCGCTTCAGTCGTGGATTCCACGGGCAAGCCCGTGCAGGATGCGCTGGTCTTCATCGTGGGAATTTTCGAAAAAGAATTTCGCGCCGATACGGCCGTCATGGACCAGATAAACAAGGAGCTTATCCCGCATGTCCTGCCCGTGCTGGTCGGCACCCGCGTCAGATTCCCCAATAAGGACAACATCGAGCACCATCTCTACTCGTTTTCAAAAACAAAGGATTTTGAATTGCCTCTGTATAAGAAAAGAGAGCCGCCGCCGATTCTAATGGACAAGGTCGGCGTTGTTAAAATCGGCTGCAACATTCATGATTGGATGCTCGGCTATATCATCGTTCTCGATAATCCTTATTTTAAAAAAACAGACGGAGCGGGCCGCGCGATCATTCGAGAGATCCCCTCCGGCAACTACAAGATTGCGCTTTGGAGCGAAAGGCTTAAGGACCCCATCAACGGAGCCAGGCAGGAAGTTTCCATCGGGAAGGATCCGGCTCACGTGCAGTTTCGAGCAGAGCTCACGCCTCGGCGCAAGTCCAGCCGTCCTGCGGTCATAGCCTACTAATGGCCTTCGTGCGCTTCCGCCTTTTGATCCTAGGCGCTTTCCTCTTGATCGCGGGTTCGCTCTCAGGACTGAGCCTTTTCCTTCTCGACCATAGTCAAAGCGCCCAGATCACGCTGGACGTCCAGCATGAACTCGTCCTCGCGCGGTCCATCTTCAATCACTTAATCGAGCGGCGGGGCGCGCAATCTCAGACCGGGGCCAGCTTGCTTGCGTCAGATTACGCCCTCAAGCGCGCCTTATCGAAAGATCCGGCCACCATCGAGTCAAGCGCGCTCAATCTGCGCCATCGCATCGGCGCCGACGCGGTCTGGCTGATCAACGAAGACGGCATCTTGTCCGCAGACACGACGCATGGCCTGAGTCCCGGAAAAATAATGAAGGACATGCCCATCGTCATGGAAGCTCTTCAGGGAAAACAAAAATCCTCCATCGAGACGATCGGCACGGCGACCTACCAATTGGCCGCGGTGCCGATCAACGCGCCTGAGCCGATCGGAGCGCTCATGGTCGGTTTCCGTATCAACGACGCGAGCGCTGCGGAGCTCAAGCGCCTCCTGGGAGCGGATATCTCTTTCACCTCAGGAGGCAGACTCTTTGCCTCGACCCTCGCAAATTCTCAGCGGCGCGCCCTTGAGGCCGCGCTCCCGGGGGTAAAAGCGGAGGCTGTCCCGTTGCGGCTTTATAATGACGAGCGCCGCCTGTTGCTGGCCGCGCCGATCTCGCTGGAAGTAACCGCCTATCTTGAGCGCTCTCTTGATGACGCGCTCGAGCCGCTGAAACGACTCCAACGCTATTTAGTCCTGATCAATATTTTCGGGCTGGGCATGACCGCGCTGGCCGGCTATCTAGTTACAGAAGGTGTTACCTCAACCATTCAGCGGATGAATGACGAACTCGCCTTGCTCAACAGATTTCAGGCGCAGTTTTTTGCCGTCGTCGCCCATGATGTGAACAACCCTTTGTCCGTCGCCATGGGCTATGCCTATATGCTGAAAAACAGCGCGCTGACGCCGGAAAACCGTAAGTTCGTCGATCATCTTGGGAAATCCTTGGCGGCGCTTGAATTCATGATCTCCGACCTCGTGGACTTTGCTTCCATTGAAGTCGGGAAACTTCGCATTGAGTTGAAGCCTCTTGACTTAGGACCTGTTTTGGAAGACATTTCGACCCGCATGACCATCACGGCTCAAAAACGAGGCGTGACATTCGAGGCGCACTGGCCTCAGACTTTGCCGGCCATTGCGGGCGATGGTCAACGCCTCGCGCAGGTTCTGCAAAACCTCTGCTCCAATGCGATCAACTACACCTCCGCCTCGGGGCGCGTCCGCCTCAACGTGGAGGCGCTCCCGGAAAAATTGCAGGTGAGCGTCGTCGACAGCGGCATCGGCATCTCGCCGGAGGATATCCCGAAGATTTTCAACCGTTTCTTCCAGGCGGAAAATGCGCGTGCGTATCGCGGGGGAGGGCTTGGCCTGGGATTGAAAATAGCGCAGGAAATCATCATCGCGCACGGGGGCAATATCGAGGTCTCAAGCGTGATCGGCAAGGGCTCAACCTTCCGCTTCACTCTCCCTAAGATTGGTATTATTTGAGTCGGGCTTCAATGGAGGATTCCGGCTATGGGCGGTCATTCACACTGGGCGAACATCAAGCACAAGAAGGGCGCGGCCGATGCCAAGCGCGGCAAGGCTTGGACAAAACTGTCGCGTGAACTGAGCATCGCCTCAAAACTTGGCGGCGGCGACCCTGCCTCCAACCCGCGCCTGCGCAAAACAATAGACGACGCCCGCGCCGTGCAGATGCCCAACGACACCATCGCGCGCGCGATCAAGCGCGGCACCGGGGAGATAGAGGGAGCGGCTTTCGAGGAACTTACCTATGAGGGCTACGGCCCCGGAGGCGTCGCCATGCTCATCGAATGCACTTCCGACAGCCGCAATCGCACGCGCACCGACATTCACACGATCATGGCCAAAAACGGCGGCGTATTCGGCGCGCCGAACTCAGTCGCTTGGATGTTCAAATCCAAGGGCCTGATCTCGGTGAATAGGACGGGCGCTGCCTCCGAGGATGCGGTCATGGAACTCGCGCTCGACCTCGGCGCCGAGGACTTCAAGGTTGACGACGACGTCTTCGAGATATACACCGCACCCGCCGACTTGCTTAAAGTCAAAGACGGCCTCATTGCTCAAAAGATCGCTCCCACGAGCGCTGGAATCACCATGATCCCCGATAACCTCGTCGCCGTCATCCCCAGCGACGCGCCGAAGGTGCTTAAACTCATTGAGTTGCTCGAAACGCTCGACGACGTTAAAAATGTCTATGCCAACTTCGACATTCCCGACGCCATGCTGGAGACGCTGGCGGCTTCATGATCCTTGGAATAGACCCCGGGATGAATGAAACCGGATGGGCCGTCCTCGACGGCGTGCCCTCATCTCCCCATCTGGTCGCCTCAGGCGTCATCCGCACCGCGCCAGGCGTGCCGCTTCCACAACGACTGAATACGATCCACGCCGAGCTTGCCCTCGTGCTCGCAGGCCACCAGATCGATTCGTGCGCCATCGAAGAGATGTTCTTCACCACGATTGCGACCACCGTGCGCGCAACTTTGCAGGCGCGCGGCGTCGCCCTCTTGGCGATTGCTCAGGCAAAACGGGAGGTAAGCGAGTACAACCCCAGAACGGTCAAACTCTCGCTCACGGGTTCGGGCCAAGCCTCAAAGGCCCAGATGCAGACCATCGTGCAAAAAGCGCTTGGCCTTGCGGAAAAGCTCCGCCCCAACGATGTGGCCGACGCTGCCGCGATCGCTCTCTGCCATCTGCGCGCAGGCCGAATGAAAAGTCTCCGTGTTCTCGATTCATGGGGAGCGCGCAAGTGATCGCGTCCTTGCGCGGGACGGTGCTTTCTAAGAATCTAGAGTCTCTCGTGCTCGAGGTCGGCGGCGTGGGCCACGCGGTCAATATCACCGCAATGACCGCCTCGCGCCTGCCCGCCTCCGGCGGCACGGCCCTGCTCTTCATCATTGCCTCCTATGCGATCTATGGCGGAGGTGAGACCTTATATGGCTTTCTCTCCGAGCCGGAGAAGGCGCTATTCACCGCCTTCCGTGATGAAATTCCCGGCACCGGCGCCAAGAAAGCTCTGGAATATTTGGATAAGGCCGAAAAGTCCCTGCCCGATTTCCGTTGCGCCGTACGCGATCATGACGAAAAGCTCCTTTGCGGTGTTTTTGGATTTACAAAAAAAACCGCAGCCAAGATCCTCTCCTCGCTCCAAGGTAAGCTCGATGATCTCAACATCGCGGGCGCCCCCCACTTTCCAAAAGCCTCCGACACGCTGCCCGCGACAGGCGCCTGGGGCCAGGCGCTCAACGCGCTCGAGGCCCTCGGCTATAAATTCTCGGATGCGCGCACGGTCCTGCAAGCATTGGCCGTCGAGCAAGGCGGCAAGGACGTCCCGACCGAGCAGTTGGTTCGGCAAGCGCTCAAAAGGCTCTGATGTCTGCATCGAAGGAAATCTCTATGCCCAGCCCGTCGCCGCAAAGCGGCATTCTCAACTCTTCCCCGCAGAATGGAGAAGAACCCGCCGACCGCGCGCTGCGCCCAAAATCTCTGACCGAGTTCGTCGGCCAAGAGGCGCTCAAAGAGAACCTCCGCGTATTCATTAAAGCAGCCAAGTTGCGCGGCGAACCCCTCGATCACTGCCTGCTCTATGCTCCGCCCGGCCTCGGCAAGACGACCCTAGCCAACATCCTTGCCCGGGAAATGGGCGTCAACCTGCGCACCGCATCGGGGCCGATCCTCGCGCGCATCGGCGATCTGGCCGCGCTTCTCACGGACATCTCCGAAGGCGATATATTCTTCATCGATGAGATCCATCGCCTGAATGCCGTCGTCGAGGAGTCATTGTATCCGGTGATGGAGGACTACACCTTTTTCATCTCGACCGGCAAAGGACCGGCGTCCTCGACACTCAGGCTCGCCGTGCCGCGATTCACTCTCGTCGGCGCCACCACCCGGTCCGGTCTTTTGACCGGGCCTCTCCGCGATCGCTTCGGCATCGTAGCCCAGCTCGGCTTTTACGGACCTGAGGATTTGCGCAAAATTGTGCAGCGCTCCGCAGGCCTGCTTGGCATTGCGACAGACCATGATGGCGCCACGGAGATTGCGCGCCGTTGCCGCGGCACGCCGCGCATCGCCAATCGTCTCCTGCGCCGCGTGCGCGACTTTGCGCAAGTAGACGGCGGCGGCTCCATTTCAGGCGACGTCGCTCGCCATGCGCTCACCAAGCTTGAAATCGATGAATCGGGGCTGGACCCGATGGACCGCCGTTTGCTTTCCGCGCTCATCGAAAAATTCGCCGGCGGTCCGGTCGGCGTCGAAAATCTGGCGATCTCCGTGAATGAGGAACTCGATACGGTCACCGACGTCATCGAGCCTTTCCTCATCCAAGCGGGCTTCCTGGCCCGCACGCCGCGAGGACGCACCGCCACGCCGAAGGCCTACGAGCATCTGGGACTAAAATCCCCGCCCCACGCGCTCGAATTGCTGTGACCCTGGCGGTTGCGCTCTCTCTTGCGGCCGCCGCTTCAACTCCTGTCATGACCGTGCAGATCGCAATCGTGCGCCGGGCCGACTCGGCGATACTCATGTCCGAGGGATCGACGATGTTGGCCCAACCCGGCGTTGCGGCAAAGCCGTTTGCATGGCAAGGCAATCTGACACTGAGACCGCGCAACGGCGGTCTCCTCTTAGATGATCTGAGCCTAAAGAGCGAGACGCGCCTGATCCCGGAAGCAGGAACTTCCATCCGTGTCGGTCCGCACCGGTATCGCAGCACCTTAATCCTTCGGCTTGAGCCGGGACAGACGGTAACCATCATCGAGGAAGCATCGATCGAGGAGTATCTCGAGGGCGTTCTGCCTCATGAGATGGACCCCGACTGGCCGCTTGAGGCCCTCAAGGCGCAGGCCGTCGTCGCGCGCACTTTCACCTACGCAAACATGGGGAAATTCCGCAAGGATGGCTTCGATCTCACCGCGGACACGCGCTCGCAGGTCTACACGGGCATGTCTGCCGTCAATGAGAATGTGCGCGCGGCCGTGCGCCAGACACGCGGCGAGGTCCTCGGCTGGAAGGGCAAGCTTCTGCGCGCCCATTACCACGCCTGTTGCGGTGGTTCCACAACGGATGTGAATGCTGCCTGGACTAACACAGATGAAATTCAACGACCGCTCCGAGGGGTTCGCGACCCTTGGTGCTCGGCCTCGCCGCACATGCGCTGGACCGCCTACTTCGCCTGGGACGACCTGGCGGCGGCGATCTCGCAACATCATTTGAGCGGCCCGATCCAAAGCCTGCGCATCGGCACGCGTGACGCCGCCGGCTACATCCGCACCTTCCTCATCAAAAGCGCCGGGAAAACCACCGTTCTGAAAGCCGCGGGGTTGCGCGGCGCGCTGGGCGCCGGTGAGATGAAAAGCGTGCGCATTAAAAGTGTTAAGAGGCTTCGCAATGGCGTTGAATTTAACGGCGCCGGTTCCGGGCACGGCGTCGGTCTTTGCCAGTGGGGAGCGCGCCTTCAAGCTTCAAAAGGAAGAAGCTATGGGCAGATACTGAAATTCTATTTTCCAGGCGCCGAGCTCGCGGAAATAGACGAATGAGGCTGCCTCTCCCCGAGTTTGACTACGAGTACCCGGAATCTTCAATCGCCGCGACTCCTTCGGGGACGCAACCTTCATAAGGTAACATACCGCATGGCGTTCGCTCTTGTCGCTCAGGACGGTCTCGCGCGCGTCGGCGTGCTGGAGACTCCGCACGGGCCGGTCGCAACGCCTGCGTTCATGCCTGTCGGTACTCAGGCAAGCGTCAAAGCGCTTGACTCCGATGACATGCGTCGGCTCGGCGTTGCCGCGATACTCGCCAACTCCTATCATCTTTACTTGCGTCCCGGCGTTGATGTCGTAAAAGCGGCGGGCGGCCTGCACCGGTTCATGGATTACAATGGGTTCATCCTCACCGACTCCGGAGGCTTCCAGGTGCTCAGCCTCTCTGACTTGCGCGAGATCGACGACGGCGGCGTTACCTTTCGCTCGCATTTGGATGGATCCAAGCACCGCCTCACTCCCGAGTCCGTGATCGCAGTTCAGGCGGCGCTCGGCTCCGACGCCTGGACAACGCTCGATGAGTGCCCCCCCTATCCGTGCTCTGTCGCTGAAGCGACCGCGGCGCTTGAGCGCACGATGAAATGGCATGACCTCTCTATTCCCGCCGTCGATCAGGCGCGCGCCCAAGGAGCGCGCGCTTTATTCTTTCCTCTGTTTCAAGGAGGACTGCACACAGCACTCCGCGCGCGCTCCGCTGAACACCATAACGCCTCGCCGTCCGACGGCATTGCAATTGGCGGCTTCATGGTCGGCGAAGACAAGGCGACGACCTGGCCTCTGCTGACCGAGACGACAGCGCTCCTGCGTGAAGATCGCCCGCGCTACTTGATGGGCGTGGGCACCCCGCTCGACCTGTGGGACGCCGTCGCCTGCGGCATCGACATGATGGACTGCGTCTATCCTACGCGCGTCGCGCGCACGGGACAGGTGATGGCCGCAAACGGGAAATTCAACGTCACCAACTCCCGCTTTCGCCGCGACTTCACGCCGCTTGACGAGGAGTGCTCGTGTTTTGTCTGCGCGCGCTACACCAAAGCCTATCTTGGGCACCTGTTGCGCTGCAAAGAGCTCGCCGCCTATCGCCTCCTCTCCTACCACAACCTCCACTTCATGGAACAGACCACCCTCTTAATCCGCGCGGCCATCCAAGGCAAGCGCTTCGCCTCCTCGCGCGCCGACTTCCGTGAGCGTTATAACCAATCAATTAGTAGCCCCGACGACCGGAATTTGCCAGCGCACTCAGCCCAAGCAGACCAACAGTCCAAGCTGCTATTGGGCCGGCGTTCGAAATAAGCCAGGGGATTTCCCATACGAACACAAAATACAACCCCACCACGCTAAGCAGGGCGAATGCGACATTGTCTACCGTAAGGAGAGATCCCTTTTCCTTTGGCTTCTCCGCAGATAAAGATTTTTCTTTAGGTGAGGGCGGCTCTTTTATCGACAGATTCCCCGTTATCTTTGGAATACCATCTCCGGACGGGGTCTCTGCCACCGGCGAAGCTTCGTTGATGCCGGAAACAACGGAATTATCCTGTGCGCAAACTCCTCCCTCAAACATGGCGCAGGCAAGAGTTCCACTCTTCGCCGCCTGATCGAGCTGCGTTCGTGGGTCGGTTTCTCCTGCCCACGAAGAAAGAGCAAGACAGCTCAGGCTGAGGCTTAAGAAAGTCCGGACATTACTGGTCATCATATTATTCTCCTGCGTCCAAGTCATTTTTCAAGTCAATACATTATATGACGACAAGGCCGCAGGCTCCAGGGTCATAGGGCCTATGCATCACATGGGCCCTTAAATTGCAGACGATCAACCCGGCGTAGGATTTATGCCGTCACTTCCCAGTCGAGCCGAAGCCGCCGACGCCGCGCGCCGTCTCGCCTAAGTCTTCCGAGTCGCAGACAGCGGGTGCCGCGATCGGAATCACGAGAAGCTGGGCAATGCGCTCTCCCCTCTTAAGCGCGTGCGTCATGCGTGATATGTTCCAAAGCAGCACGCCAACCTCGCCTCGATAACCCGCGTCGATGACTCCCCCGGCAGTCTTAAGACCGCGCTTGGCCATCGAGGATCGGTCGCAGATGAGACCGACATGGCCCGCCGGAATGGCCAGTGCCACTCCTGTCGGCACAATTTTCCCCTCCCCGGGCGAGATCTGCTCATCCTCAAGTGCGTAGAGGTCGAGTCCGGCATCATCTGCATGCGCCCGCGTGGGCAAAGTCGCCTCCGCCTTGAGACGACAGATCTTCAATAGGCCGTGAACGGGGTTCATCAAAGACATTCTCCTTGCCCTGCGGCGCAACGAACTCTACGCGCCCTTTGCGCGCAAAGATGAATCAGACTGAAGCGCGGTCACACAGGCCATAGTGACGATATCATCAACGGAAGCGCCGCGCGAGAGATCGTTGACAGGCTTTGAAAATCCCTGCATGATCGGCCCCAGGGCTATCGCTCCGGTCAAGCGCTGGACGAGCTTGTAGCCGATGTTGCCGCTCTGCAGGTCGGGAAATACGAGGACATTGGCATGTCCTGCGACCTTCGAGCCGGGAAATTTTTTCTGGCCAATCTCGGGCACAAGCGCTGCGTCTGCCTGCATCTCGCCGTCGATGGCCAGATCCGGCGCCTTCTCTCGGGCTATGCGCACAGCCTCTTTCACAGCTGAGGCCAGCTCATGCTCTGTCGAGCCATTCGTTGAGAAAGACAGAAACGCAATGCGCGGCTCGAGGCCGATCAGCGCTTTTGCCATCCGTGCCGAGGAGATGCCGATTGAGGCAAGCTTGACGGGAACAGGATCGATATTGATCGCGCAATCACCCATAATGAGAACACCTTCGTCGCCCTGCCTTGGGCTCGGGAAGATCATGATAAAGAAACTCGATATCGCGCGCACGCCTGGCGCCGGCTTAATGATATGCAGCGCGGGTCTGACGGTCTCCGCCGTCGCATGGTCGGCGCCCGAGAGATAGCCGTCAACTCGGTCATTATGAAGCATCATCACGCCGTAGACGAGAGGCGCCATCATCATGGTCCCAGCTTCCTGCTCCGTAATCCCCTTATGCTTCCGGAGTTCAAAATACTGGGACGCATAGGCCGCAGATTGAGCATCCTCGGCGGGGTCCACGATCTCGATACCGGCGATGTCCGCCTCATTTTCGGCGGCGACCTTGCGCACCTCCTTCGGATCGCCGAGAAGAACCGGCGCGCAGAGACCCTCTTGTTTCAGGATCGCTGCGGCTTTGAGCGTGCGCTTTTCCGTGCCTTCCGGTAAAACTATTTTCTTCTTCATCGCGGAAGCCTTGCGGCGGATGTCCCCGACGATGTCCCGGCTTAAAGTGGTGATCATACTCCGAGAATAGCCAATGGCAGCCCCCGTCGGCAACACGCACGCATTATTTATTAATGCACACCTCACCTAGGCCGTGTCACCTCGTCTGGTAAACATCCGTAAACCCGGACAGTCCTCCATACTCTTTGATCCCGATTTGCCGTACTGCACCCTAAAATGGCAAAGAACAGTACAGTGCCAACTCAGGCGTGTGCCGCGGCGAGCCGATTGAACTGGCTCTTCGGGATGATGACCATGTTGTCCGGGACTAGGGCCAGATGCGCTCCCATCTTCTCGGCCGCGCGCTTGTAGAGGCTGAGGAGATGGTCTGAATCCTCCTTCTCCAGTCTGGAAACATGGGTCTGCTTAAGGCCCAGAGCCCTGCCCAACTCCTCCTGGGTCATCCCTAGGAACTGGCGCAAGAGCGTCACCTGAACCGGCAGTGGCCGTGCCATCAACTCCTCGAAGTACTCGGCGGCGTACTCCGGGTCGGACTCAATGGCCTTGCGAACATCCCTGTTGAACTCAGGCACTTTCTTGCTCATACCTTTCCCTCCAAGACTTCCCGCATCCTGCGATAAGCGCGCTCCAGCTCGCTTCGTGGAGTCTTCTCCGATGCTTTCTCGTAGGCCGACAGCAACCACAGCTCATCCTTGCGGATGCAGAAGAAGATACGATAGGCGATCTTGTCAAAGAGCCGCTTGATCTCCCAAAGAGGCTCCCAAGCGCGCAATATCCTTACAGTCACGTTCATCACCTGGGGCCAAAACATCTCCACCGTCTGAATGTCGATGTCCAGTTTTACAGCCGCTTTCTTCTTCTGGTTGTTTATCCGCAATGCGTCCAGGTAATCGCGCACCACACCCGACTCTCCGCGTGGATAGTATTTTCGTTGCAACACTGTATTATACCTAATTCAGTATATACCTAATTATGTATTTCATCAAGGGGGCCCATCCTCCTCGAGCTTATAAATCTCCAGGCTTGAATCAGGATTCCGATCCTTGAGGCGGTAGACGAATTTTTTTGTAGGTGGGAGATTGCGAGCTGCGGCTGGTAGCGGCGGGGTGGCCGCCTGATGCTACACCACAAAGACGCGCTACGCTAGAAAGTTCTTACCCTGATTTGCGCCCGGCTCCTCAAGAATGCGGCCCTACAACGGACTGAAATTACCTCGCAATTCCAGAGGCAATACCCACTAAGCCGCCTACAATCAAGCTCGCGCCGATTACAAATGGTGCGGCTGAAGACAGCAACAAAGCTCCTACGCCGACCATCGCGCCCGCAACGATACGCTCCTCCCTGGTCCGGCTATCACCAGCTAGTAGACCTACGATGATAGACATACCGCCCACCACGCCTAAGAATGTGGCCCAGGAGGGGCCCGTTAACGGGTTGGCTAGGAGAGCGCCTCCGAGGCCAAGGCTGAGCACGCCGTCGATCACGTTGTCCCGGTCAACAACACGCAAACCACGTCGAAAAGAGTTTTCTTTAGGTGAGGGCGGCTCTTTTATCGACAGATTCCCCGTTATCTTTGGAATACCATCTCCGGACGGGGTCTCTGCCACCGGCGAAGCGTCGCCGTAATCGACATCAACGGAATTTTCCTGTGCGCAAACCCCGCCATCAAACATGGCGCAGGCATTCTCCGCCGTCTGCATGAGTTGCCCATTTACATCGACTGCTCCCGCCCACTGCGAGAGAGCCAGACAGCTCAGGCTGAGGCTTAAGAAAGTCCGGATAGTGCTGGTCATCATATTATTCTCCTGCGTCCAAGTCGTTTTTCAAGTCAATACATTATATGACGACAAGGCTTCAGGCTCCAGGGTCATTGGACCTATTCATGCAAGGCCATAAGGCCTAGACATTCATGGGCATGCGCCCCGTTCGGCCCGGGACGCATTCATCACAGGAGGTCTGCTGCTCTTGCGCCAATTCCAAGCAACGGCTCAACGACAGCAAGCACGCGTTCGGCGGAAAGTTGCCGCATGCACTCCAAATTGTAAGGGCACGCATTCAAACGGCAGCCGATACAATGCAGTTCCTCAAGACGCACAAAACGGTGCTGAGGGTGCGCTGGCGTCCAAGAAACAGGATCCGAGGAACCATGGATGGTCACCGTGGGCACGCCGAGGGCCAGCGCCACATGTTTGGGCCCCGCGCAGTTGCCCACCACGACACGGCAGGAGACAAGCTCCCGAGCGAGATCCGCTATCCCATGTGTTTCATCGATCGCAAAAGTGCCCGCGCCGATTCCGCGCACGACCTCATCGGCTAAAGATTTTTCTCCCGGGCCCCAGAATATTTTAAGAGCGCAGCCGTGCTTGTCTCGCAATAGGCGACCGAGCGCCGCGTAGGAAGCGGCGGGCCAGCGCCGGGTCTCTTTGCGCGAGGGCGGCACAAGACCCACCACATTTGCAATCTTTTCAGGACGACGCGCCAGCCGCAGGCGTGGCAATTCCGGGGCGTCGGCCGCTGCCACATCGAGAATAGAAAGCCAGCGGACTTTTTCCAAGGCGGCGTAACAGGCCGTTGAGGACTGGAGCATGAGGCGGTTATAGGCCCAGCGCCGCGCCACATGCGCGGGCCCGGCCTTCACCGCAGCGCCCGAAAACGCCGCCAGCAACGCCGTGCGCGGGTTGGCCAGGAAGTCGATCACCCAGTCGTAGCGACGAGCGCGGATCCGGAATATCCACCGCAGAGCGTCCCAGGTATTTTGAGCATCATAGGTGAGTATCTCATCAATGGCGGCGATGCCGGCCACCGCTTCAGCGCCCGGCGCCTCAACGAGAAAATCAAGCTTCGCGTTTGGGTAGCGCTTCTTGAGCGCTTCCAGGGCTGGCGTTGCCAGGATCACATCGCCGAGGCGACGGATCTGAATAACCAGGATGGAATTGGGCGGCGCAAGTTTGTCCATAGCACGACTGCCTGTTTTTAAAAACGCGCCCGTCCCCTGGTCAAATTGAGATGAAAATCAAACAGCGTGTCGTCGCCTCGGATCAAGAGGCGTTTCACCGCCTCCTTCTCGGCGACCCAGGGCAGCATGGAAATTCCCTGTTTGACGGAAAAATCAAAACGATAGCCCGCGTCGAAGACCGCCTGGCGCACGTCCGTCTTGTAGGCGCCGGCGCCATAGGGATAGGCAAAACCAAGAATGTCGCGCTCGAGCTTTTTCTCAAGGCGTTTTTTGCTCTCGCTCATTTCCCACTTCACCTCGTCGAGCGGCAATTCAGCGAGGTTGCGGTGGCGCATCGTGTGGGAACCGAACTCAATAAGGCCCGAATTTTGCATCTCCGAGATCTGCGCCCAGGTGAGCATGTGGAGCCACGGTTCGGTCTCCGGATTGTGCCAGCCGTTGTGCCCAGCGATCGTTTCGTAGACTAGAAAGATGCACCCTTTCATGCCGAATTCTTTCAACAGCGGGAAGGCATGGTCGTAATTGTTCCTGTACCCGTCGTCGAAGGTGATCAGAACGGGCTTCTCGGGCAGGGGGCGCGCGCCTTTTTCGGCGTCGCGCCAATCACGGAAGTCGATGGCGGTGTAGCCGTGCTTTCGGAGGTATTCAAGCTGCGTGCGAAAATCCTTGGTCGTGACCCAGAGTTTTGCCAGTTTCGAGCCGGGAGGATAGTCTCCGATCTTATGGTACATCAACACGGGCATCCCGCCTGAGACGGCGGGGCGCCACCAGTTCCAGCGGGCGCTGAGGCCGGAGACGACGGCGCCAAGAGCAAGAAGTTCCCCAATCATTGCGACTCCTTATGCA
>CAZGVK010000025.1:0-8927 GCA_964529095.1 uncultured Elusimicrobia bacterium | reverse complement strand
GCAGAAGCCAAAATGCGGTCAGCACGATGCCGCCGCAGATCAGGACGGTGACGACCGCGTCGACCTGATACCAGCGCGTCTTAAGGATGACGATTCCGGCGATCAGCGCGCCGACGGAGCCGGCGCCGTCGGCAAGAATGTGAACCAGCGCGCCTCTCAGGTTGATATTCCTCCGGCTCGCTTTCCACAGCATCGCCGCGCAGGTCAGATTGCAGAACAAGCCGAGAGACGCAACGGCGATCATCGGACCCGCCGCGATCGCCGTCGGGAAGGCAAAGCGCGCCCACGCCTCGCGCAGAAGAAAGCCCGTGGCGACCATCAGCATGATCGCATTGCCGAGCGCCGCGAGGACCTCGACGCGTCGATAGCCGTATGTGCGCTTTGGATCGGCGGGCAGGCGGGAGACCATCGCGGCGGCTGCCGTCAGGCTCAAAGCCAGAAGATCCACGGCCATGTGCGCCGCGTCAGCGATCAAAGCCAGGCTTCCGGTCCACCAGCCTCCCGCGAGCTCAATAAAAAATAGAGCGCCGGTGAACGCGATGGCGCCATACAACGGGCGTTCGCCGACATCGCCGGTGCGGCGATGATCGTGACCCATGCGTTATATTTTCCGGCGCTGGCGGGCGATCTCGTAGAGCAAAGCGGTGGCCGCGCAGGACGCGTTTAAGCTTCCAACACCATGCTCGGACTGAGGCACCCGCATCAACTCATCGCAGGAGGCGCGCACGAGAGGGCGCATGCCGTAGCCTTCCGAGCCGACGACGAGCGCGCAAGGTGTGTTGATCACGCAATCCCAGGCATCCATGCCGGAAGCATCTGCTCCATATACCCAGAATCCGTTTTTTTTGCATAAGTCCAAGGTCTGCGCGATATTGACGACGCGATGCACCGCGATCTTGAGCGCGGCACCGGCGGAAGCTTGGATGACGGCCGTGGTCACAGGCGCTGAACGCCTCTCGGGGATCACAACGCAGCGCGCATGAAGCTGGAGTGCGGAGCGTATGATGGCGCCCAGGTTGTGCGGATCCTGAATCTGATCGAGCACGACGACGACGAGCCCCTTCTTACGCTCGGCGTCGAGGCCCTGCACCCACTCGGAGAAAGTCACGGCGGGATCATAGGCCGCGCGAATCGCCACGCCGCCGTGCTTGCCGCCCTTGACCGCGCGATCGAGCTCCGGACGCGACATGTAGCGAATCTGCACATCGAGATCCTTCGCCTGCTTGATGAGAATTCCGATATTGGGATGCGTCAGCTCGTGTTCGATCCACAGTTCGCGGCAGTCGTAGGGGGTTTTGGTCAGCGCCGAGGCCACGGCCTCAAAGCCCCCAAGCCAGCGCGTCTGCGCATTGGGCGCGCTGTTCTCGCCGTCAAGCCGCACCTCGCCTCCGCGCCCGCCGCCACGCAGATGTTCGTGCCGGATTTTATCGTTCCGGCGCTTCCTGTCGAAATGGCGATTCTTCTCGAAGCTCTTGTTTTTCATTTTTTGACCGCCTGGGCGCCGTCCTTTCCGTCAATCACGCGATAGCCGAGCGCATCGATATTTTTGCGGATGAGATCCGCCTCAGCGAAGTCTTTGCGCAGCTTCGCGCCGACGCGTTGCCGCAGCAAATCACGGACTTCCGGCGGTATCTCCTTGACCGTTTCGACCTCGAATAGGCCGAGGGAAAATACGGACTCGACTTGCGCGAGGAACGTCTGCTTGCTCCCGGCGGGAAGATCGCTTCGGAGCGCGTCCCAAACAACAGCGAGCGCTGCTGGAGCATTGAGATCATCGGCAAGCGCTTCCGAAAAGCGCCCGGAGAACTCAGCGCAGGCGGGCTTCGTCGTCTTGCCCGCCGGCGCGCCGACGGCGTCCTTGAGGCGGCGGCGCGCGGTCTTCGCGGCCTCCAAAGACTCCCAGGTGAAATCAAGCTGTTTGCGGTAGTGCGCCGTCAAACAGAGATATTTGTAGTCAAGCGGCGAGAATCCTTTCTCCTTGAGGTCGGAAAGCTTCACGAAGCCATCCAAGGATTTCGCCATCTTTAAGCTGTTCATCAGCAGAAATTCCGCATGCATCCACACCATGGCGAAGGGTTTTCCTGTGGCCGCCTCGGATTGGGCAATTTCATTGGCATGGTGCACAGACAGATGGTCGATGCCGCCGCAATGGATGTCGAGCGTGGTGCCCAGGAAGCGCATGGCCATGGCCGAACACTCGATATGCCAACCCGGGAAACCCTTGCCCCACGGCGACTGCCACTCCATCTGGCGTATTTTCCCTTGCGGCGAGAACTTCCATAACGCGAAATCACTCATATGCCTCTTCTCGGCATTAACCTCGACACGCGCGCCTGACTTCAGGCCCGCGAGATGCTCCCGAGTCATCAGCTTTCCGTAATCGGGGAATTTCGCAGTGTCGAAATACAGGCCGTCGGCAGTCCGGTAAACAAACCCTTTGCCCTCGAGCTTTTGAATCAGCTCGATCTGCTCGCCGACATGATCTGTTGCCTTGCATAGAATGTCCGCAGGCAATAACTCGAGCTCTTCGCAGTCGGACAGAAACGCGTCCGTATAGAACCGGGCGATCTCCCACGCGCTTTTGCCCTCACGCGCAGCGCCAAGTTCGATTTTATCCTCGCCCTCATCGCCTTGGCTCGTCAGGTGGCCGACATCGGTGATATTCATCACGCGCCGCGGCGCGTAACCGAGCAGCTTAAGAACACGCACCAGGAGGTCCTCGAAAATATAGGTTCGGTAGTTGCCCGCATGCTGATAATTGTAGACCGTGGGGCCGCAGGTATAAATGGATACCTGAGGAGGCGCTAGCGGAACGAAATCATCCTTGGCGCGGGTGAGACTGTTATAGAAACGCAGAGCCACGCCGCTATTCTAGGAAATCGCGGACGCTTATCTGAATGCTAAAAAATTTTCGCCGAAATTCCAGCGCAGAGTTTCCCCATCGAGAGGGAATCTCTCCAACTGCTCCCCGGCGGCGCGGCGCTTGGCCGTCTGCCGGCCGGCGATAGAAATCATGGTGGCGGCAGGCATGTCTTCGCGCGCCTAATCAGCGGGCACGAGACATTGCGCGGAGCAGCTAGCAAGCCTGACGGTAAGCATCCGGAGGTCCGTGCCAAGCGAAATATTCCGGGTGCGCAAGATGAGCAAGCAGCTCGACGCCTTCGACGATACGCGGACCTGGCCGTGCAAAATAGGCGTTAGCGTCGACCGCGTACACCCTGCGTTGCTTAACAGCCGGCAGGTCGTTCCAGCCGGGTTTCTGTTTGAGCATCACCGATTGCTCCAGCGCCTTGGCGGTCTTAAATCCGCAGGGGGACACGATGATAACTTCGGGCCGATAGTCGCGCACCTTCTCCCAGGAGATTCTCACCGAGTCCGCCCCATTCCTGGAGTTGCGGTCTTCGGCGCCCGCCCATTCCAACATCTGCGGTATCCAATGTCCTCCGCAATAAATGGGGTCCACCCATTCCAGGAAGGACACTCTGACCCTCTCAAGTCTCTTAGTGGTAGAGGCAATCTCTTGGACTTGAGAGGCGGCTCTCTGCGCCCAGTCATTCGCCTTCTCCCCGGTCCCGGTCTCCTTGCCGAGCGTCCGAACAGCTTCCAGAACTTCTTCAAAGCTTCGCGGAGTCTGCCAGACAATCTTAGGTGGCGCATTCATCGTCTTCAAGACTTGAGAAACCTCATTGCCGGCGGGCCCGCACACCTGACAGAGATTTTGCGTAACAAGAAGATTGGGCGCCGCTGCTCGGAGCCTGGTCTCATCTACCTTGTACAGGCTCTTGCCCGAGGCAATCTGTTTGGTCACCGCAGCGTCGATTTCCGACATGGACATCTTCGAAAGGTCGAGAGCGCAATCGACGATGACGGGCTTATCCTGAACCTCGGTGGGGTAATCGCACTCGTGACTGCGACCCACGAGATTGTCTCCCAGGCCCAAAAGGTAGATCATCTCGGTCGCGGCCGGCAGAAAAGAGACGATTCTTAGGGCACTCATGCGGGCACGATGTCGCAATAGTTGAAGCACGGGGTCCGCATCACCCGCTGACCGGCTTTGCAGGCTATCGCATTCGTGAAGATAGGCCCGGCGTACACGAACGAGTGATACTCGCCGTACTCGCCGCAAGGGTCAGCGCTCTCCGGCAGATCGCGGAGCAGGTCGTGATCGATCTCTCTTCCCGCGAACGCCGCATCTATGGCATGCGTGTCGACGCAGGCCAGGATCGCCTTGAAGCCGAGGCCTATGAAGGTCCGCACCAACTCCTCGGTGTCTCGCATCCAAATGGGATAAACGCCTGTCATACCCGCTTGGGCCAGGCGCTCGTCCCGATACTGCCTCAGGTCTTCGAGAAACAAGTCTCCAAAGGCGACTCGCGTTATGCCTTGAGCTTTGAAGTGGCTCATTGCCTCGCGCATACGCGCCTCGTAGACGGCATTAGGGCAGTCTTTGGGGATCATGATCTTGTGCAGCGGGAAACCCAAAGACTCCGCCTGCCGCTCCAGAAGATCCCGCCGCACTCCGTGCATGCTGATGCGGTCGAATTCCTCGGTCACCGTCGTCATGAGGGCCGCTATCTCATAGCGTTGAGAGGCGAGCAAGTGGTATGCCGTCATGGCGCTGTCCTTGCCTCCGCTCCAAGATAAGACCACCTTCTCCTTCACGGGTCTCTTGCGAGGATCTCTCACCTTCTCCGTGTGAATAGAGTCAATCGTCTGGAACGGCTTGCAAATATCCTCAACTTTCATCGCCATGCTAGGCGAATGCTAAGACCGCACGATCTGCCAGGTCCGCGGCACCGAAGAGCACTGCGGAATAGATCATAGTGCCGGCCAAAGTATTCCCGAAGAAGGGGATTGCCGCGATATAGCATGTCGCCAGACCCTGCGCTGTATGTGGATACAGATGCGATCCGTCGACCCACACCCCGAAGTTGGTGATGACATAAAACATGAACGCGCTGAGAAAAGACATCTTAGCGACCAACCGGATATTTCTGCTGCCCTGCATCTGCCTGCCCAAACGAGTGGTAAGCAGGAAACAGATGTAAATCACCGGCATTCCGCTGTGGAACCCGAGGACGGCGTCGGAGAGAAGCATTGCCGCCAGCGGAACGAGGTAGGCTGCCAGCGCTCCTTCAAAACACGCGCCGCCGAACAAGGCCAAGGACCCGATGACGGTGAAGTTCGGGGGGTGGGGTACGAGTCTCGACAGGGCGGCGATAACGATGATTGCGACGTATGTCTTTGATGTGAGTTTCATTGGGTCTCCCTTACAACATAGTACTCGCATAGCCGGCGCATTCGAAAACAGGCAGGCGCGGGTATTTTACAAACTGAGGATCGCTGGTGGAAAGTCCGCACAGATAGATGATCGAGTCGCCCTTGGTGGTCAAGCGCTTGGCGTGCCGACAGGCGCTGCAGAGGCCTATCCACATCGCCGCAGCGTGCCCCGGCTTAAGGGTCTTCTCATCTTGGCGGGTATTTTCCAGGCGCTTGACTTCGAGTTGTGCGCAGCCTGGGCACATGCAGTCTTCACCGGTAAACGGCAGGATGTTGGCAATATCCTCGCACCAACATCCTGCCTTGCCGTCAGCAGGCCCACAAGTGAATTCGTTTCCGCAACGGCTGCATTTCTTCACGCGGGATGGTCCATTGGGGCGGTGCATATTAGAACTGGATCTTGACCCCGCCGGATCCGGAAATGCCCTGCGAACCAAAACCCTGAACCTCCGCATAGTTTTTGTCGAACAGGTTGTCGATGCGGGCGGTCAACGTTACGGTCTTGTTGACAGCATAGGCGCTCGCGAGGCGCCACAGCCCGTAGCCGCCAAGCTTAACACGCTTGGAGGGAAAGGTTGCGAAATCATTATCGAACCGAGGACCGGTGTAGGCGCCGCCGAACGTGACTGTGAGCGGCTCGATCGGGCGCAGTTCGATATCCCCGCCGAATTTTATACGCGGACGGCGCACAAGTGAGGCGCCATCGGCGAGATTCACGGCTGACGTGTAGGTGTAGTTTCCCTTAAAAATAACCTTATCGGCCGGTTGGACCTGAGCCGTGAACTCGTAACCCTCTGTTCGCCCTCGGGCGACATTGTAGTACACGAACGTGGAGTTATTGAAGTCGATGAGGTCGCGCAGGTCGTTGCGAAAATAGACGGCGCCGAAAGAAACCTTGCTGTCCCATAAGTCCTGCTCAAAGCCGGCGTCCCAAGACGTGCTGCGCTCGGGGGCAAGTTTCAAATACCCATACGAGGAATAGAGCTGGTATAAAGACGGCGCCTTAAACCCTGTTCCGAGACTGGCCTTGAGCTTCGTGTGAGTCGCGAGAATAAGAAATGCAGGCGCGATGCGATAAGTGTCCACCTTCCCGTAACGATAGTTATTGTCATGACGCCCGCCGACGGACACGAACAGGCGGTCGGCAAACTTCAGCAACGACTCGGCGAATAGGCCGACGCTGTCTATTTTCTGCGTGGCGAACTCCGTGTTGAAAGGGCCAAACCCGCTTTGCGAATGGTACTCCGTTCTGGCGACCTCTTCCTGCTTGTCAACGCCCGCGGTCACGGTATGGCCGGCATTCAATTGCGCGATGACCTGGTAGTTGAACTTGACGGTGCGGCCGTAACTGGAGTTCTGCGAAGCATCAGACGGGTGTTGCGCGTCCGTCCCGTTGAGGAACTTGCGATTCTGAGCGGAGATCGCGATTCCTGATTTTTGCACCAGCCTGCCGCCGAATAGGCCAAGGGTGGCGCGGGCGGCGAGATCGGTCTCATTAAACTTGCCGGTATAGTTTGGGTCATCGCCTCCAACACCACCGGAATTATCGAGATCAAAGCTCGAATAGGAGTTTCGCCCGGTCAGGTCCAGACGGAAGTTCTCCATCGGCTTAAACCCAAGCGCGCCGGAAATGGTGTTATTCAGGTAGCCATCCCGCTCGGTGTTCCCATAATCACTGCCTGCTGCGGAGATCCCTCCTGTTTTTAGACGCGAACCCCCGATGGAATAATCCAGGTACCTGCTAGAGCCGTTCAGCGAAGCCCTGCCTAAATTGTAGTCCTGGGACCCGGCCTCTCCGGAGAGGAGTAGCGTACGGGTTCCCTCACCTTTGCGAGTGATAATGCTGATGACGCCGCCGATGGCGTCCGACCCGTACATGACACTTTGCGACCCGCGCAGAACCTCGATGCGCTCCACGTTGTCGGTCGTCAGGTTTTCCAGGGCATAACCTTTGCCTGGGCTTGAAGGGTCATTGAGGGGCACTCCATCAAGCAATACGAGCGTATGCTCGGACTTATTGCCGCGGATGAATATCGAGGTCGTCCCGTTGCCTCCGGTCTTGACCACATCCAGACCCGGCACCGTGCGTAGAATGTCGGAGACAAACGGCTGCCCGCGGAGTTCGATCTCCTGACGAGAAATGACGGTTACGGAGTTCGCGACCTGCTCCAAGAGCTCATCCAGCCGGCTGACGGAGCTGATCTGCGTGGACTTAGGGTCGACTAATAGGGCAAACGACGAACCTGCGGCAGCGGACGGGGAGGAGAGGACGATAAGGCAAGCGACGACGGCAAGGTACGATTTGGCCACGGGGGGCCTCCTTTAACTCGAAGATATCCCGCGCGTATGTTTCCTGACTCACGGATCATCACCCTTCCCGCGCCTTCCCATCCTTAGATCAGGACAGTGGCCATCAGCGGAGAGCTCCCCATTTACAGTGGCGGTACCGTACCGGATTTGCACCGGTTTCCAACGTCGGTACGCGCGGGCGACGCTTTTATTGCGTCAGAGTGATGATAGCACATGGCAGGCCTGCGAGAATGGGAAAGTTTGGCAATACTTATGATTCAGACAGTGGAGGATCATCAGCGCCGCGAACATCAGGATACAGTTTGTATCATTCCGCATGCGCGCAGATCTCCGAGAGATCCTCGGCCATCGTCACTTCCTCCTGATCCTCGCGCTGCTGATCGTCGTCACTATCGCCGCCTTCACCTCCGATGGGCCCCTGGCTTGGATCGCCGGCTTCCTCTATATCGTCTACGACACTTGGCTCCTGCTCTTCGTGGCCGCAAAGACCTTCGACTGCTGGGAGCTGGCTCCGATTGCGGTGCCCGCCGGACCGCTTCCCACGATGGCCGCCGTGATCGCGGCGCGCAACGAACGCCTGGGGCTCGGGCAATGCCTCGAGGCGTTGCGCCGACAGACCTCTCCGCTGGAGGAGATCTTCATAGTCGACGACGGCTCCACGGACGGGTCCGTGGCCTGGCTGAAGGAAGCGTATCAGTTCGTCTTCACTGGAGAGGTCGGGCGGTCCTCCCTGGAGCCGCGCCTGCGAATCTTGAGCAAGGCCCACACGGGCAAGGCCGATTCGCTCAACCGGATATGGTCGCTCGTGAGGTCTGAGATCGTCGTGACGATCGACGCTGATACGCTCCTGGACCCGAAAGCGATCGAAGCCATGCGTGGGGCCTTTGCCGCCGAGCCCGAGCTCGCGGCGGCCTGCGGCGTGCTGACCCCCAGGTGCCGGCCGCAGGTTCTCAGCGCGTTCTTTGAGATGTTCCAGAGCTTCGAGTACATCCGAGCCTTCCTCGCGCGACAAGCATGGATGAAGAAGAACAGCCTGCTCTTGGTGTCCGGCGCGTTCGCCGCCTATCGCCGCGACATCCTGGAGCGGCTGGGCGGCTACGATCCCAAGAGCCAGGTCGAAGACTACGACCTCATCCACCGCCTTCACCGCTTCTCAGGTGAGAACGCCCGCGATATGAGGGTCCGGCTCATCCCGGCGGCGCGCGCCTTGACCGACGCGCCCGCCACGCTGCGCGGCATCCTCAAGCAGCGCCTACGCTGGTTCGGAGGCTTCCTTCAGACGCAGTTCAAGAACCGGGACATGGTCGGCGATCCCAAATACGGCGCCGTCGGCACTC
>CAZGVK010000024.1:0-19258 GCA_964529095.1 uncultured Elusimicrobia bacterium | reverse complement strand
TGGAGTGGAAACCATTTATATTGAGCCGAGGTCCCACAGGGAGAAGGTCAGAACGATTAAACCAACCCTCTTGAAGGAGGCGCAGAAAGTATTTGGGCTCGTGTCCGATCTCCCCGTTCTACATGTGAATGGCATGAAAGTGGCACCCCTGGATGGCACCACCAGAGCAACGGCTGAGGCACTCCAAGAGCATGTCCGTCAGACCAGCGAGCTCGTGAATATCGAGCTTCAGGTCGCGGTGGAGAATGGAATCACCTACATAAAGGAAATGGAGATCGTGCCCGTGGAATCGATGGAGATGCCACAGGGCGTGGCGACGACGTTGAAAGTGCCCGATACTTTAAGCTGGGGGGCTAATAGCCAGGCGGTGAAGAAGGAGAACAGCCCGCCTCCAACGGGAATTTCTGCGCCGGGCGGGCATACGAAAGCAACCGCAATTGCAAAAGCAAAGGAATTGTTTCAAGGCCACCTTCTCAAGCTCAATGAGCCCGAGATCGTCGAGGGTCCGAAGGGTCCCGAGTTGCAGCTATCGCTCGGAACGATGTCCTCCAAACAATACGAAGATCTGAAGGCCTCCTGGCTGGCTTCCGTCCCGACGATCGACGGCTTGCCGGTAACGCGCTTTGCCGCGACTTACACGCCGCACAAGAAGTGGCTCCTAGGCGGCCCGGATAGGCCGGTCGAGAATTCCGAAACCGTCGTGGGACCTTTCCGGCTCATAGACACGGTTCCTGTCCTGTCCACTGGAAAGAATGCCTATAGAAACGCCTATAGATCAAACGACCTCATACCTGCCTCATTCGTTGATGTGCGCCAGCGGACACTGAAAATCTCACGTGAAGTGAAAAACTCCGCCGGCGTCGTTCTCTGGAGTAAGGAGTACACGACACGCTCTGAATGGGAATCCCGCCTCGAAGTCTCTGCAAACGGGAAGCTTCTCTCTCTGGTCGAAACCCAAAGCCTGAATGGGCTCAATGCGATCGCGGTGTTTCGTGTCAAGTCGGAAAATAACGTCCCAATTCAATTAATTCCGGTCCTTCAAGAAGGTCGACGCACCCTCCGCGGTACTTTGCTATCGGTCAACGCCCTCTGGAGCCCTGACAAGCAATTGCTCGCGTACGGAGTCAACGCCAATCCCGGACGGGAGGAGGGCGACTTATCCTATTTTGTTTTCGATTCTAGAACCGAGACGACGCGCGAACTGAAGGCTGAGTACAATCCCGATTTAACTGCGTCAAGCCACATGTTTTGGAGTCCCAATAGCCATCTTCTGGGCATCCTGGATCAGGCCGCCGAGTACCTGGAGGTGTACGACGCCGCAGAGGGAAAGCTTAAGGGCCACTATAAAATTGGAGTCTCCGGCTTGAACGCTCCCGGTACGCGGGGAAGAATCAAAGGGATCACGAATGAAGGTGCCGTCAACACAAGTGACACTGTTACAATACCTGATTCCACCCCGAGCAGAATCCCTCAGACGCCGAAAACTCCCTCTGTGCGTCCAAGCGATCCAAGCTATTATGTCACCGCGGCGCTCGCGACAGTTATGGCATCTGGAGCGCTACTGAGCTTTATGTTCATTCCTCTGACCGTCCCGGGTAAAATATTGGAGTTCTTAGCGTTGGTGCTCAGCCTTGCGTTGGCTGATTCCTTAGCTGCGGTTGGGAGCAATGAGATGATGCAGAATGCCGGTTACTTCCTGAGAAACCTGCTCATAGGCGGACTGCTGGGCATAGCTGTTAATGCCGTTTGGCTGGGGTTCGGGCCTTTCATCATCTCTAACCTCCATGTGATTAATAGTGGCGCTTTCGTCTTCGCCGCCGCCGCCGCCAGCGCCTTAGCCTTGGCAATTATCTTAGTATTTACGGATTGGGTTAAGGCGCTGGAAAAACGCAGCATGCGTTTGTAATGCGATCACCTCTGCAAATAATAAGCCGGAATCAGGAGTAGGGCGATTATTGCTCGATTCCTGAGAGGCGCGCAAGGCTCCACCGCGCCTGCTCGGCGAGTATCGGGTCCGCATCGGACGCATATTTTTCCAAAATCGGACGATAGCGTTCGAGGCGGGAGTTGCCCATGGCAAGCAAGGCGTTGCGCGTCAGGCGTTTGCGCACCGCGCGTTCAGCGGGCAGGCCTTTCATGCGTGCGCGCAGGCCCGCTGAGGCCGGACCGGCGAGTTCTTCCAGAGGCAGTTCGGTTGGAATCATCGCCGGCGGCAGCGCCCGCGCGGATTTTTCAAACCGGTTCCAGGGACAGACCTCTTGGCAGATGTCGCAACCGTAGACCCAGTCGCCGATGCCTTCGCGGAAGGATGCGGGGATCGCTCCTTTGGATTCGATCGTGAAGTAGGCGATGCATTTGGACGCATTCAGGACATGGGCGCCTGCAAACGCATCCGTCGGGCAGGCGTCGAGGCATTTTGTGCAGGTCCCGCAATGGTCCATTGCTGAGGAGTCGCCGGGAAGCTCAATGTTCATGGCCAGGCCTGCGATCAGGAAGTACGAGCCGATATCCGCGCCCAGCAGCATCGTATTTTTCCCCTGCCAGCCGAGGCCGGCGTCTGCGGCATAGGAGCGTTCGAGGATCGGGCTCATGTCGCAGAACGCCAAGCCGCGCGCTCCGGCAACCGTCGCGGACAGCCAATCGCCAAGATCGCGCATGCGTCCGCGGAGGATCGGATGATAATCACGGCGCGCGGCATAGCGAGCCAGGCGGCCATGGCCTTCTTTCGAGGCGGGCCGGGCGGCGGGCTCGCCGTAGGAGAATCCGCACATGAGGACGGATTTCGCATCCTTCATCCACGCACGGATGTCGTGGCGCGATTGCGTGTTGCGCGACATGTAGTCCATCGTGCCGTGCATGCCGGACGCAAGCCAAGCAGCATACGCCGGACCGCCGGAGGAGGGGGTGGCGGCCGTGATCCCGGCGAGGTCGGCGCCCGCTGCGCGAGCGCGCCTCTTGAGCTCAGCCGCGAGTTCGGTCGTGTTCAGGAAGTGCGCGTGACTTTGATGATTTTGAACGTGCGCGGTCCATTGGGGAGTTGTATCTCGACGGTTTCCTTGGACTTGCGGCCGAGCAAGCCCGAGCCGAAGGGGGACTGGACGGAAATCCGGCCTTCGTTCGGATCGGACTCATCTTCGCCCACAAGCGAATACTCAATTTGCTCGCCATCGGCGTCCTCGAGTTCCACGGTCGTGCCGATGGCGACCGTGTCCTTTGGGATGTCCATCTCCTCGATGAGCTTGCAGCTTTGGAGCTTGTCCTGAATTTTTCCAATGCGGCCCATGACCTCGCCCATCTTTTCTTTGGCGGAGTGGTACTCGGCATTTTCCTTGAGGTCTCCCTTCTCCCTGGCTTCGCCGATGTCGAGCGAGAGCTGGGTTTTCTGCTTCATCAGCGCCTGCAAGTCCGCGTTCAGCTTGGCGTGCCCAGCACGGGTCAAATAGGTGTCGGCCATAGTCATCTCCCAATGAGAATAGACGATTATTATATAAAATCGCCCGCCCGTCGAGCGCGGTCAAGACAAGCCATCGCGGCCTTTAAAACTATGGGAATGCCGACCCGGCGTCCCGTCAATAGGCGCAGGCTCACGGCTTTTGAGAGCGGCGGCTTATTGTTCACGTTGACGCCGAAGCCGATTGCAAGCCAGTGCAAGCGTTGGGAATCACCCGCCGCCTCGCAGAGAATGCCGCAGAGCTTGCGCGCCTTGCCGTCCGGGCACAGGGCGAGAATATCGTTCGGCTGTTTGACCGCTATGGACGCGCCAAAATCCCTTAAGGCCGCGGCCAGGGCCTCGCCGCAAGCAAGCGCGAAGGCACCCAAACGATCGGGAGCGAAATAGGGACGCAGGAGCCAGGAAGCGTAGAGTCCGCCCGGCGCGGAGCTCCAGCGGCGTCCGATGCGCCCTCTGCCCGCAGTTTGCGAGAGCGCCCAGACCAAGGTCCCATCAGGAGCGTCTTCCTCCGCGAGGCGGCGCGCGATGGTCTGCGTTGAATTGACGCTTTGCAAGCGCACAAGACGATTGACGCCGGCGAGTTTCATGCGCGGTCGAGTCCGAGGTCAAGGGCGGGCGCGCTATGCGTCAGGCAGCCAATGGAGATCCGGTCGGGCCCGAGTTTGGCCAGCGCGCGGATTTCTCCAAGGCCGACACCGCCGGATACTTCGATCTGTACGCGAGGCGCTAGAATGCGGATGCGACGAATTTCTTGGCGAAGGCGGCGCCCGCGCATATTATCAAGTAGAATGACCTCCGGCTTCAGCGCGAGCGCGCGCCTCACCTGGCGGGAGGTGTCGCACTCGATGATCATCGGCATCTTCGGCAATGCGCGGCGAAATCGCGCAACGCTGTCTTCGAGGCTTTTGTCGGAATAATGGTTGTCCTTTACCATCGCCGCATCGTGCAGGCCCATGCGGTGGTTGAGGCCCCCGCCGCAAGCAACCGCGTATTTGTCAAGCGCGCGCCAGCCGGGCACGGTCTTGCGCGTATCAAACACTTTTGCGCGCGTGCCCTGTACGCGGTCAACGAAGCGGCGGGTCAGCGTTGCCACGCCGGACATCCGCTGAAGGAAGTTGAGAGCGGTGCGCTCGGCCGTGAGCAGGCCGCGTCCGCCGGTCACCGTCATGACCGTCTCTCCGGGACGCACGCGTGCGCCATCGCGGGCGTGGATGGTTGTGCGCGCGCGCGGTTCGCAGGATTTGAAGGCGGCGGCCGCAACGGCAAGGCCGCAGATGATGCCCGCCTCGCGACTGACGATGCGGACGGCAAGGCGGGCGTTCGGGGCAACGAAGAATCGCGTCGTGACGTCGCCGCTGCGGCCGCGGTCCTCGGCCAGGGCCGCGCGGAGCAGAAAACGCCAAGCGGCGGGAGAAAGCCGGGGCCTGTTCGCGCGTTTTGAAGCCGAGAGCCGCCTCTTAACTTTCTGTTTCATCGCGAGCCCTAACCTTCATGATTAACCGGTAACGCCGATGAGACGCGCCACTTCATTGCGCAGTTCGCTGACCCCCGTCCCTTCCTGAGAACTGACCCAGGCTAATGCCTCCGGCGTCACGCCGACGGCCTGCGCCACCTCTCGGCGGCGGACCCAAGCGCGCGAAGATTTCACCTGGTCGCTCTTCGTCGCGACGACGCGCCACGGCAGGCTTTCGGCCTGCAGCCAGTTCAGCATTTCCAGATCGAGCTTGGTCGGCCCCAGTTTCGCGTCCACGAGCACAAAAATTGCAACCAAAGCCTCGCCATTTAACAGGTAGCTCTCAATCATCGCTCCCCAACCAGCGCGCGCGGAGCCTGGGCCGGCCGCAAAGCCGTAGCCGGGAAGATCGACGAGACGCCGTTGGGGGGCGGCTTCATAGACGTTGATCGTGCGCGTGCGCCCGGGAACGCTCGACGTACGCGCGAGGTCCTTGCGGCAGAGCGCGTTGATCATCGTGCTCTTGCCCGAGTTTGAGCGCCCAACGAAGGCGACCTCGGCAAGGCTTAGCCCTAATTTCTTAGGGTCGGTGTCGCTGAGCAAAAAGCGGACAGCGTCAAGGGAGTGGGCCATAGGTTATGTTTTAAGGGACAGGAGTATAGAAGAATTGGAATCAGCTTCCCATTTTACAATCCCCTTATGGATTTTCTTATACATATTTTTTATCGAAAGGATTCTCCTTTGCCCTTAATCCCATCTTTGGCGCGCCCGATGGCGGGCCGGCTTGCGGACATGGCGCTCAGCTCCAAGAGTTGATCGCGCAGAAGGACGGCCGTCTCGAAGTCAAGCTCCGCGGCCGCGGCGCGCATTCTGTTTTTGACATCTGCGATGAGCGCCGGCAACTCTTTCGCCGACAGCGGCGTTTCAGCGTCGCGCAGGAGCATGTGCCCCGTGCGCTTGGCGCTGCTTTGAAATTCAGAAAGTTCCGTGATCGCCTTGATAATGGTTTGAGGCTCGATGGCGTGCGCCGTGTTGTAGGCGAGTTGTTTTATGCGCCTGCGGTCCATCTCATCGAGCGCGCGTTTCATGGAGCCCGTGATCGTGTCAGCGTAGAGGATGACCTGCCCGCCCACGTTGCGCGCCGCCCGGCCGGAAATTTGGATCAAGCTTGTCTCTGAGCGCAGAAAGCCCTCGTGATCGGCGCCTAAAATCGCGACCAGAGACACCTCGGGCAGGTCCAAGCCCTCGCGCAACAAATTGATGCCGACGAGGACGTCAAAGACGCCGGAGCGGAGGTCCATTAAAATCTGAATGCGCGCCAGCGCGTCAATATCCGAGTGCAGATAGCGAACCTTAAGGCCTTTCGTGGTCAGAAATTCAGAAAGGTCCTCGGCATTGCGTTTGGTCAATGTTGTGATCAGCGCGCGCTCCTTCCTGGCCGCGCGATCATGGAGGCGCAGGAGGAGATCGTCGAGTTGCCCCTCGGATGGGCGCACGGTGGTTTCCGGATCGACGAGGCCGGTGGGACGCACGACCATCTCGACGATCTCGCCTGACGACTTTTTCAACTCGTAGGGTCCGGGCGTGGCGGAGACGAACACGGTCTGCCCCGCGAGTTTTTCGAATTCCGCGAACATGAGCGGGCGATTGTCGAGGGCGGACGGCAGGCGCCAGCCAAAATTAATGAGGGTCTGCTTGCGCGCGCGATCACCCTCGTACATGCCGCCGATCTGCGGAATTGCGACATGGGACTCGTCGACGATGAGCAGGTAATCCTTCGAAAAATAATCGATGAGGCAGTGAGGCCTCTCGCCCGGCGGACGGCCGGACAGGTGGCGGGAGTAGTTCTCGATGCCGTGGCAGAAACCCATCTCCCGCAGCATCTCAAGGTCATGGTGGGTGCGTTGTTGGAGGCGTTGCTCTTCAAGCAGTTGGCCTGTGGATTTAAAGTGGGCGCTGCGCTGCCTGAGTTCCTCCGTGATGGCGGCGATTGCGCGCTGGCGTTCGGGCCCGTCGGTGACGAAGTGTTTGGCGGGGTACACCCACTCGCGCTTGAGGTCTTTGATCTTGGCGCCGGTGAGGGGGGAAAATTCCATAAGAGAGGCCACCCCCTCGTCGTCGAGAGTCGCGCGCACGGCGGTCTCCATGTAGGCGGGGAAGATGTCCACGACCCCCCCCTTCATGCGGAATTTTCCGCGCGTGAATTCGGTCTCATTGCGTTCATAGTGCACCGACACGAGCTGCTTGACCAATTCCTCGCGCGTCACCTTCCAGCCGACCTCGAGCGGCACCGTGCGGTTCTCGTAGGCCTGGGGCGAGCCGATATTGTAGATGCAGGACACCGACGCGACGACGAGCACGTCCTTGCGCGCCAGCAGAGAGCTCGTGCACTTCAAGCGCAGACGGTCGATGCGGTCGTTGATTGCGGAGTCCTTCTCGATATAGGTGTCGGTTGAGGGGACATAAGCCTCGGGCTGGTAGTAGTCGTAATACGAGATGAAGAATTCGACGGCGTTGTCGGGAAAGAATGATTTAAACTCAGCGTAGAGTTGGGCGGCGAGCACTTTATTGGGGGAGAGCACTAAGGTCGGACGGTTCATCTGCTCGACGACATTGGCGATTGCGAACGTCTTTCCCGAGCCGGTGACACCGAGCAAGGTCTGCGCGCGAGCGCCTTCGCCGAGGCGCGAAACGAGCGTTGCGATGGCGGCGGGTTGATCGCCGGCGGGTTTAAACGAGGATCTCAGGCGAAACGCAGACATGCTCAGCGTGCGCCGAGCGGGCCCCGGAGCTTGACCGACGTGCGTTCCGCGTCGAGGACGTTCACCTCAAGCCGGAAGCGTTTCGCGTCGCCGATGACGGCCACCGTGTCGAGGTCCACGCTGGCCTTGAGTTGAGCGCGAAGTTTTGCGCCGTCGGGCGCGGAGGCCAGAAGTGTTTCAAGATCATTGGCGAAGGTCCCATAGGCGCCGTGGTAGGCCATCTGTAGATCGTAGAGGCGCATCAATCCGAGATGCGATTGGTAGCGGAGATCGGCGATTGCGCGGAGCGGCTTGAGGTAGAGCCGTCGTCCGACTTCCGCGGCGAATAATCCGAGTATTATTGAGAGCGCGATAAAAGCGAGCCGACGCGGATCGCTGAACCAGGCTTTCAACCGATAGGCTATGGATGGCGACGGCGCGTTCTCGATCATGGCTGGCCCCATTATGTAAGGCGCGACGGCTCCTGTCAAGGCGTGAAAAAACAGAGGCGCGTCCGCTTTGGTAGAATTTATGCGTGGAGAACAATCCCCCGCGGGCGCGCTTCAGAGAGATTTTTTCGGCCTTGAGCCACCGGAATTTTAGAATATTTTTCTTCGGCCAGTTCGTCTCGATCACCGGCTCCTGGATGCAGAGCACCGCCCTGGCCTGGCTTGTCTACCGCCTGACTGCCGATCCGTTTCTGCTCGGTTTCGTCACTTTCGTCGGCCAGTTTCCGGTGTTTGCGCTCGGCTTTTATGCGGGCTTCGTCGTGGACCAAGCCGACCACCTGCGTCTCGTCAAACGCACGCAGTTCCTCTCGATGGTTCAAGCCGCTCTGCTCGCGGCGCTGACCTGGGGCGGGCACATACAGGTCTGGCAGATTTTCGTGTTTTCATTTGGTTTGGGCTGCGTGAACGCTTTCGACATGCCCGCGCGTCAGGTGCTCATCGGAGAGCTGGTGCCCGTCGATCACCGGCACAATGCGATCGCGCTTAACTCGATGGTCGTCAATGCCTCGCGCATCCTCGGACCTGCTCTGGCGAGCCTGTTGATCGCTTATGGGGGCGAGGCGAGTTGTTTCATGTTCAATGCGTTGAGCTATAGCGCCGTGCTGTTCGCGTTGCGGGCGATGCGCGACGTGCGCCGACCGTTGTCTGCCGTGCCGCGCGGCGGACCATGGCGGGAGATCGGCGACGGCATGGCGTACGCATTTGAGAGCGCGCCAATCCGGCTTGTCTTGCTGGCGCTCGTTGTCTTTAGCGTCGCCGCCTTGCCCGTGTACGCGTTGCTTCCGGTATTCGCCGAGGACGTTCTCCGTTCCGGCGTGAAGGGGCTCGGCCTTCTGTCCTCATTCGCGGGCGCCGGGGCGACGCTCGGCGCTTTGGCCTTGGCCGGACGCAGCGGCGCGGCCGGCGTGGGAGCGGAAATCGTGTCGGGCACGGTGGGCATGGCTCTTGCTTTGGCGGGCATGGCCTGGTCGCGGAATTTAGGGGTCTCCTGCTTCTTTATGACGCTGTCCGGTTGGTGTGCGATCCGCGTTCTCGCGGGCGCCAACACGGCGCTTCAGGAACTATCCGACGATTATCATCGTGGTCGTATTATGAGCTTCTATTCGATGATCTTTGTCGGGCTCTCGCCGCTGGGGAGCTTCCTAGCGGGCGGGCTCGTGGCACAGTTCGGCGTGGCGAGAACCACGGCGGCAATGGCGGCCTGCATCGCCGTTCTTGCCGTAGTCTGTGACCGGCGCATGCGGCGCCTATAGGTCCTATGGCCTATTTTAATCCTAGGCCCTTAGGAACCTCGCGGAGGCGCTATCGGCCCGTGCGCCGGACGGGCTTCAGGGCTATAATGTCTTTATGAGTTCCATGGAGATGTATATTAAGTTCATGTTCACCCTCACGGTTGGGCTGGTGGGAGTCGGCATGGTCCTCAAAACACTTCTTGATACGATCCTCCATGAGTGGGATGCGGTCCGTGAAATTAAAAACGGCTGGCAGTCGCTGTTCAACCCCCGTCCATACGCGGATTCAGTTCATGCTGAGGACATCCTGATGGAAATCGAACACAATTACAACAAGCGCCGCCTGCCGGAGCGCGCCATTGACCGTCGCCGCGAGGTGTTGCGCGACATCCGCGAGGCCGAAGACCGGCTCTCCTTGCCCGCTGTCGCCGAAGTCGTTTAGGCTCTCTTGACGGCAAGCATTATGGCCTTCCAGTGCGCAGTCGAGACTGGCTGCACCATAGATCGAATCTTCCGGCGTGCCCGGCCCCGGATGCGGGCCCACCTCACCGCCCGATTGCGAGCATCAACTCGAATCGGCGTTCGACCGGGTTATCTCCATCCTCGACGCAGACATTGGCCGCCTGGAACGGTAGACAAACCGCCCGTCGCAGGGGGGCATTGGGCCCGGTTCCATGCAAGTCCCCCAAAGAACCAGAACTGATCCCCCTAGCTGCTTTCAATAACAACGTGTTGTTTGTATTATTAGGTCAATGAAACGTGCGGTAGAGTTACGACTCGACGCCTGGCTGGCCCGCAGTGCCCACCACCCTCTTGTTTTGCGTGGGGCCAGGCAGGTGGGAAAGACTTGGCTGGTCCGTGATCTGGCCGCTCGCGCCGGGCGCCAGCTCGTCGAGATCAATTTCGAGCGCAATCCGGCATTGAAACGACTTTTCAGGCAGCCAGCCGGAGTAATAGGCGATGACGTTGCGGCCAGTTTTCGCGCAGAGGGATTGCAGATACTTTCGGCGAACCTGGTCGAGAGCACCGGGAGCAGATTGGAGTTCCTGTAAGACTTGGCCCCAACTCGGCATTTACTTCTTAGGCGGGAGAACGTCGGAACTGCCCGAGTTGGAAGAGAACGAAATCTTTTCCGTGGTCAGAATCGAACACCGATGAAACTGGCGCGCAAAATCTTCCGCGGTCTTGTAGACGGGGAAGCTGGTGATCCCGAGCTCGCGGAGGCCATCAGAAAACCGCTGATCGTACGATGTGCGATCAGGGTTCTGGCGAGTGGCGGGCGCTTCCTTTGTCGGGGGCATCTTTCTCTTCTTTATTTCAGCAAATTGAGAGGCCTTACGAATAGGTTAGGTCCAGATTCGCCGAAAGTCAAGGCCGCGAATTCTTTTTGCCCCCTGGCGGACGCGTTGAACTTGACGGTTCGGAGTTGGGGCCTGAGACGGGCGCGCGTTCTTTCTCCAAAATTATCGTTTCCGGCACGGGAGTCAAAATCAATGCGGGCGCAGGAACAATTGATGACAGCGGGCCGCTGTTGATCATCGATCTTCGCGGCCCAAGGCCCTCTGTCGCGCGCAATGCAGCAGGCTGTAATGACTGCATCGCGCCCAATTCCAGGACAGGGGCAAGTCTTGATCCATTCTTGAGGCCCCCGGGATCTTTGCACGGCGGCCAGCTTCCGCTTGGCCAGCACCGACTCGGCGAGCTTCTTGCTCGTCCCGATCTTCTCGCGGATGCGCCGACCGCGCGCCCGGTAGTCGATGAACCAGTTCTCTCCCTATGCGGACTATGCCCATTAAGCTCCTCCGATCTGCTCCCGCCCTATCTCAGTGAGTTACGAGCGACGCGAACTTCCTTCCCGCCATGGGCCCGTGGCGCAGTTTCTCGCGCGCAAGGTAGAGGTCGTAGCGGGTCTGGAAGTTCATCCAGAAGCCGGCCGAGGTCTTGAAGCGTCCCGCGAGCAGGACGGCCGTCTCGGCCGTCAGTGCCCGCTTTCCGTTGACGATGCCGTTGATGCGCTGAAAGGACACTCCCAACTCATCCGCGAGGTGCTCCTGCGTGAGCCCCATCGGCTTGAGGAAGTCCTCGCGGAGGATTTCCCCCGGATGCGTCGGCGGCCTATTCGTAGGAATCCTCATTTTGCCTCCTCAGTGGTAATCCTCGATCCGGACCTCGATGGCGTTCCCGCCTTCCCATCGCAAGACGATCCGAAACTGGTCGTTGATCCGGATGCTGTGGCACTCGGAGAGATCGCCCTTAAGCTTCTCCAGCCGGTTGCCAGGGATCGCCGCCAAGTCTTGAAGGCTCTCCGCAGAGTCGATATGCTCGAGCTTTCGACGGGCGACTCTCCATATCGTCTGCGGCACCTTTCTGGCCTCCCTGGTATTGTCGCCGTTGAATATGTCCTCCGCGGCGGCCCCGTTGAAGTTCCGGATCACTATACCAGTATAATGGATTCCATGCTAGTTGTCAATAGCACGAACCTTCAGCAGCCCGCACAGGTAGCCGAAGCGCCAGCCCGCTGTCGCCGAAGTCGTTTAGGCTTTCTTGACGGCAAGCATTATGGCCTTCCAGTGCGCAGTCGAGACTGGCTGAACCGACAGGCGCGAGCGCTTAAACAGCAGCATGTCCGCAAGCTCCGGCATTTTGCGCAGCTCATCGAGCGGAATAAAACGCGGAAATTTGGAGACGAACCGGAGATCCACCTGGAACCAGATGGGCTTGTCCGCCGTGGCTTTCGGGTCGTAGTGACCGTCGGCCGTGTCGAACTGCGTGGGATCCGGATACGCCGTACGACAGACTTCTGCGGTACCCGCGACACCGGAGGGTCCGGCGTTTGAGTGATAGAAGAGGACCTTGTCACCGACGGTCATGTCCTTCATGAAGTTGCGCGCCTGATAATTGCGCACCCCATCCCACCCGCCTGTTTTTTTGCGCGCGAGATCGTCAATTGAAAAGGCGCCCGGTTCCGACTTCATCAGCCAACAGCGTGGAGCGGGCCTCATTCTAGAGAAGGCGGGGCGTGCCGCCTTCATCCCAGGCAAGCGGAGTGAGGCCGAGCGTCCGGGCGGAAACGCTCATGCGCTCAAGATGGGGGCCGAGAAGCGCGGCAATAAGCAAGACGGCGTCAGCGCCTCCCGCGCGGGCGCGCTCAAGCTGCCATGCGTCTACGACATAATCCATCATGACGAGCAAGGCCTCGGGAACGGCTGCGCGAACCGCATCAAGATGAAGATAATCGCCCGCATGGAAGTTTCGTTCGGTCCAGACACCAAGGCCGGCGGCGCCTCGGCCTAGAGCGGAGATCGCGCGTCGCGCCGCGTATTCAGACGAGATCTCGCCGCCGGAGACGAGAAGGCCTCGTCCCGGCTCGGCAAAACGCAGGTCCATGACGATTCCAGACAGCGCCGGTTTAAAGTCGCGGGGAGTGCGCCGATAGCCGGGGAGCGCCTGTAAAAATTCGCGAGGCTGCTCGATCTTGAGGCGTTCAACGCGGCGCGCGGCGTGCGCGGCCATCCCGGCGATGTTTTCCATTTCGCCTAGCGCTTGCCGATGATCAAAGCGCAGGCTTCCTCAAGGGTCAGCGACTGTTCCACGCCCGTACTCAGGGCCTTGACCCCAATCATGCCGCGTTCAGCTTCATCGGGGCCGATGACAATCGCGTAGCCGGCCTTTTTCTGGTCGGCGTACTTGAACTGAGCTTTGAGCTTTCCGTTGCCCGGGTAGACATCCACCAATAATCCCTGCGTCCGCAACGCCGCGCCGACCTGCAGAGAACGCCCGCGCAGTTCATCGGAGAACACGGTTACGACGACGTCCGGCGCGGCGTGACCGCCGTTTTTTCCCATCTCGGCCAGGATCAGCATTAAGCGTTCAAAGCCGATTGAGCCGCCGCAGGCGGGCGCAGGCGGGCCGCCGAATTTTTGGGTCAGCTGATCGTAGCGACCGCCGCCGCCGAGAGAGCCGGATAAGGAGGGGTGGCGGAACTCAAACACGGGCCCGGTGTAATAGCCCAGGCCGCGCATGAGGCGCGGGTCCAGGACAAGGACCGAGTCGGGGACGAGGGCTTTGACGGCGGCGATGATCTTGTCGAGCGGATCTGCGGCGGTTCCACTGTCAGCGAGCAAGGTCTTGATGATGGCGCCGGTCGCAGACGAACCGATGGAGGCGGCAAGCTCGGCAATGACCGCGTCGCGACCGATCTTGTCGAGTTTGTCCACGCTGACGCAGACGGAGGAGCGCTTTTCCTCCGGCACGCCCGCAGCTATCAGGGCCTGATCCACGAGGCGGCGGTCGTTGAGATGCACCGTGACGCCGTCGAGACCGAACGCGCTGAACACAGCGAGGATCGCCGTGATGACCTCGACCTCGGCCCCCCAGGAGTCGGTGCCGATGATGTCCACATCACATTGAATGAACTCGCGATAACGGCCCTTCTGCGCGCGCTCGGCGCGCCAGACGGGGCCTAAGTGGAAGGCCTTGAACGGGCGCGGGAGAAAAGTGCTGTGCTTGGAGTACCAACGCGCCAGCGGCAAGGTGAGGTCAAAACGCAGGCCGAGGTCGGCGAGTTCGGTTTTCTCCACAGCGGCGCGCTCGAGGGCCTCTCCGCGCTTCATGATCTTAAAGATCAGTTTCTCGTTCTCGCCGCCGCCAAGGCCTTGCAGCACGGAGAGGTCCTCGACGGCGGCGGTCGCCACGGGCTCAAAGCCGAAAGAACGGTAGACGCGGGCGATCATCTCGACGGCGCGGGACCTTGCGGCGACCGCCTCGGGCAAGAAATCGCGAAATCCCGATGGAGGCGTGGTGGGCATGGTCATGGCCGATAGACTAGCAAAATCGCTAGACTGGGTTATGAACCCCGAGCGCTTAGGTCTGAGCGTCGTCCACGGCCCGTTTTCCGCTTTGGAAGACGCGTTTGCAGCGCGGGTCCGAGAGATGAAGCCTTCCGCCGGAGGTCGTCCTCTGCTTGTGGTAGCGCCTTCCCGCGTGATGATCGACCGCCTTGAGCGCCTGCTCGCCGTCGAGCGCGGCATGCCTTTGTTCGGCGTGCACTTCCACACCTTCCATTCCCTGGCCGCGGCGGTTGTCGAGGAACGCGGCTTTCCGGATCGAGCGCTCATCTCGGATTCCGTCTTCCATGATGCGGTCATAGACCGCGTGCTCGACCGCGCGCCGTCGCTCGGCATCGCCAAGGATATGCGCCCCAAAGCACTCGCATCTGCGATACGCGCGAGCCTGCGTGATTTGATTGATTCCGGCGTGGCACCGGAGCAGGTGGCCGAACATTTCGGCTCAACCTTGCTCGCAGATGAGGAGGACGCCGCGCGCCTCAACGCATTGCTCGCCTTTCTGGCGCTCTATGAAGCGGAGTTGGCCCGCCTCGGCGTCCTGCCGCCATCGGCGTTGACGCGCCGCGCGGCGGAGTTGGCCCCCGCGTCAAAATGGCTGTCCAGCTTTTCGGAGATTCTCTACTATGGCTTTTACGATCTGACCGGACTTCAGCTTGAATTCTTCGAGACGGTGACAAGCGCGCGGCTCTCGAAACTTTATTTTCCGTACCGGCGCGGCCACCCCGCCTTTCGTTTTGCCAATGAGCTTTTCGAGCAAAGACTTTCAGGCCATCCGTTGAGGGAGCTGAACGGCGAAGTCGGCCAAACGGTTCTTGGGCATGCTCTCGATTCGCTCTTTAACCCGTCGCAACCGCCTTGTCCGGTCGCTCCGGGACAGGTGGTCGTCGTGTCGGCTTCGGGCGCCCGCGACGAGGCCTGGACTGCGGCGAAAGAAACCTTGCGTCTGCTGAACGCCGGTGTTCCCGCCCATGAGATTGCGATTGTGGCGCGCACGCTTGAGCCCTATCGTTCAGCGCTCGCGGAAATGTTCGCGGCCGAGGGCTTGCCGATTGATCTCTCCTGCGGCGAGCCGGTGCTGCGCCAGCCGTGGGCCAAGGCCGCTCTGGATCTTTTGACTTTGCGCAAGCGCGATTTTCCGGCGCGCACGGTGTTGGGCCTTGCGGGCTCGCCCTATTTCAAGGCGGCATCTCCCACGCGCGCGGCGCGTTGGAACAGGATCGTGGAGGCGTTGGGCATTCACTCGGGGTGGCTGCAGTGGCGAGGCAAGCTCGAGCCGCGCGTTGGCGGCCCTTTGGAATTACAGCCGCATCGCGTGCGCGAGAGACTTGCAGGAGAACTGCTGCCCGCTGAGGACGTAAAGGCGTTGTGGGAATTCGTGTCCGGGTTGCGGGAAAATCTTTGCATGCCGCCGGTGAAATGGTCCGTGCGCGCGAGCGAGGCGCGCGCTTTGCTCGCCGCGCATCTCAGCTTGCCCGCGGCAGCATCCTCCGCCGAGCGTGATGCCGATCTTTCAGTGCAGGAAGCGCTTTCAGAACTGTCCGGCTTCGACCTTCTTGGCCAACCTTGTTCGTGGGAAGATTTTCTCGAAGCGTTCGAGCGCAAGCTCACGCGAGCGCTGCGCGACGCGGGCGACGGCCGCCTGGGCGTGCGCGCGCTTGATGCGATGGATGCGCGTGGCCAGCGTTTCGGCGCCGTCGTGCTGATCGGCCTGAAGGAGAAGCTGTTCCCGCGCCTGGTGCTGGAGGACCCGCTGCTGCGCGACGGCGCTCGCGCGGCTTTGCGCCATCCTGCCGGCTACTGGATCGGCCGCAAGGCCGCCGGTCATGAGGAAGAACGCCTGCTCTTTTATCTTGCGGTTTCCTCAGCGAAGAAAAATCTTGTGCTCATTTATCCGCGCTCCGATGAGGCGGGCAAGGCCTCCGTGCCTTCGACTTACCTGCGCGAGCTGTGCCGCGCTGCCGGTCTTCCCGCGCCAGGCGTGGGCGACACCCGGCGTGTGCCGCGCCAGCCTGCCGAGCGTTTGCGTTCGACACCCGCAGATCTCATCACCCCGCGCGAGTCAGCCTTGCTCGCCGTGCTTGAGGGAGGCTCTCTTGATCCGGCGCTTGACGCCGCCGATTTGACCGCGAGCTTGAGCCGCGTTGCGCGCTTGAACGACCACGGCGCTGCCGGCGCGTATGATGGCCTCACCCGCCCGATCGCCGACGAAATCGCGCGGTTCAAGAAGTCGGGATTTTCGCCGACAGCCCTGGACTTATATGCGACATGCCCATTCCGCTTTTTTGCGGAGCGCGTGCTCGGGTTTGGAAAGCGCGAAGAAAGCGCCAGTCGGAGCGAAATGACGCCGCAGACGCGCGGCCTTATCTATCACGCGGTCCTTGAGCGCTTCTATGCGGCTTTATCCGACGCCGAGTGGGAAGGAAAAAAAGATTGGATGCGGGCGTTCGACGCGGCGGCGGAAGATGTGTTCCGCGTGAACGACTGGCGAGTGCTGGGCCTCTATCCTCTTCTCTGGGAGTCTTCATGTCTTGATATGAGCGCGCGGTTGAAGGATTTTATCGCTTGGGATCTCGGACGACTCCGCGCGGCACACTCAAGGCCGCGCCGCTATGAGACGCGCCTGCAGGGCGCGCCGCCGGAAGGCGCTCCGGGCGGCGTGCCGTGGAAGGGGATCGCAGACCGCATTGATGTCGACGCGAAGGAGCGGACTTTCCGCGTCGTGGACTATAAAATACGATCGAGCGCGCGTTGGAAAAATCTGGCTAAGAAGGTCTCCTCGGGGGCGCTTCACCAGTTGCCGTTTTATGCCGAACTGGCGGGCGGAGCGCTCGGTGAGGGCTGGACCTTTGGCGGCGCTGAACTGCTCTTCCTTGAGGTGGAGGAGGATCAGGAGCGCTCAGCGACTTTGACCGCAGATGACTGGAAGTCGGCGCGCGGGCCGTTCATGAAGATTCTTGCCGAACGCGTGGAGGCGATCGCCTCCGGTCGCTTCCCGATCCGCCCCGAGGAGGGCGAGCGGGGGCACTGTTCCTGGTGCAAGTTTCCGACTGTCTGCCGCAAAGCCCATGGCCCATCCCGCGCGCGCGGCATGCGCGCCGTCGTTCCGGGGACAAATCCATGAATTGCGCCCTTGACAAAAATTACTTAAGGGGCTAGCCTGATCGGCATGAGGAGCCGAGGCGGATTTATGCCGCTGTTGCTTGTTCTGCTTCTGACCGTTCTCCAGGCCCAGGCTGTTACAATTTCAGTTTCAGCGCCGCAAGGACCTTTGGAAGTTGTTTCTCAAGTATCTACCAGTTGGGTAAGCCCTACTTTCCGTCTGAGCCCCTTCTTCAGCGCTGTAGGCGGCCCTCCGATGATCAACGAAGGGCCGCCTGACGTTTGCGGTATCACCCCCACTAGGAAATACATCAATCCCAATCCGGCTCCCGGCAACTATGCATTTACGTGGGGCGTGCCGCAGGGCTGTCTTCTGAATAATGGGATATTCCCAGACACAGTCTCCGTGATATTTACGGTCACTCTGACCGTTGCAGTATCGGGAACGGTTATTCTGACTGAGACACGAACGGGCAATTTTAGGCAGTTATTCTTCGGCGGGCCGAATGTCTTGCCCTTTGTTCAGATTTTTATAACTCCGGCACCGCAGGACACGACCCCGCCTGCGGCGGTGAGCGATTTGCGGATTGTGACCGCGTCCACAAACTCCTTGGCCATGGCCTGGACCGCGCCCGGGGATGATGGAAACACGGGAACGGCGGCAGGCTATGATCTGCGCTATACGGCCGCAGGACCAATTTTGACTGATGCAGATTTCAACGCGGCGACTCAGGTTGCTGGAGAGCCGACACCGCGGCCTGCGGGAAACACGGAGACTTTGACGGTGGCCGGTCTTTCGCCCGCTACGACCTATTTCTTTGCGCTCAAGACCCGGGATGAGGCCAACAATGTAAGCGGGTTGTCTAATGTCGCGATGGCAAGGACCCAGGCTGCCTTCGAACTCGCCGCCCTTTCCCCGGTCGATCAGGATGCGACCGTGACCAAGACTTTGGCCGCGCCGCTTAAAGTGAAGGTCACGGAGGGAGGTACACCGAAGGCCGGCGTCACGGTGCGCTGGGAGTTTGCTGGCTTTCCGGCGGGAACGACAGGCCAGATGCTTTTGGCGGCGGCCGGTTTTTCCAGCACGGCCACGGTTGGCGCAAGGGAAGGTCTGACCAACGCGGACGGCGTGGTCGCAGTCGATCTAAAGATGGGAAATCTGACCGGAGCCTATCTGGTCGCGGCCACCGTGACCGGGGCCGCTCCGCTGCAGTTTGAAGCGACAGGGAGGCTGTTTCTTGAAGTCAGCCGCGATGCGGGCACCATTAGGCCGGTGCCCTTCAGTCAAATCGCCTCGGGTGCCAACCAAACCATAGTCACGGTGAAAGCTTTTGGGATAGGAGGAAGTACGGACACGGTGGCGAACTACCCGCTGACGATAGCTGCCTCGCCGGAAGCCGGCTCGGGCGGGCATGACCATAACGAGAATAGACCTTCGGGGCGCATTAGCGGAGCGGGAATGACGATATTCCCAAGTTCGGCAACGGGAAGAACGGACGCCGACGGCAGGCTCTTCGCGGTGTTCACATCGAGCGTTTTCGGCGGATTCGAGCTGCTCCTGGGCAGTTCCACGATAGACGCGGGCGTGGTCACAGTCTCCACGAGAGTGGCGATCCGCGAGCGAGACCCGGCGGGCCGCGTCTTCGTGCCCCTGCCAGCATCGCCGGGGCTCTACATCAAAGACGGCGGCACGCCGAGTCATCATGGACCGGGCTGTACGCAAATCTCCGGTTGCGACACGCCGGATCAGAACCACTTCGGGCGGCTTGAGGTCGTCCAGGCCATGATCGTAATCGCCACGGAGTGGCAGGAGACTCACCCTAAGCTGGAAATCAACGACATAAGCCTCAGCCATGGCGGGGCATTCGACATCTGCGGGACCTGGAACGTGGCGGACACGTGCGCCGACGCGCCGCCGCCGGATGG
>CAZGVK010000023.1:0-7274 GCA_964529095.1 uncultured Elusimicrobia bacterium | reverse complement strand
CAACGCTGTCACCAACTATTCCCGCGCCGACTACGTCGCCATCGACGAGCCGGAACTGCGTTTGGCCGCCCGTAGCCGCTACGGCGATTTAAAGGACGAATCCTCGCGTCTACGCAAGGCTCTGAAGGCCGACACCTTTCTGGTCAGCCGCGGCCACCGCGGCTCGGCCGTCCTGACCGGGCAAGGTTGGGAAGAAACACCGGCTCTGGCGACAAAAATTGTCGATCGCACGGGCGCCGGCGACGCGCTGTTTGCGATCACGAGCCCGTGCGTGTTTCGAGGCTTCGCTCCGGACGTCATCGGTCTTATCGCCAACTGCGCCGGCGCTATCGCAGTCGAGATTGTCGGCAACCGCGAGCCCGTCGATCCCACGGGCCTGTATAAATTCATCCAGACTTTATTGAAGTGATCACGGAGAGACCATGACTATTGCCGCTGCGAAGATCGAGGGCGTCGCCTACTCCTATCTGTCGCGCCAGTTCGCCGACATCGACGACACCCTTGTCGATATCAAAAAACTTGTGCAGTCCGGCGACTTTACGCTCGGCAAGCCCGTTTCTGAATTCGAGGAAAAGTTCGCGGCTTTGATCGGCACGAAGTATGCCGTCGGCGTCGGCTCAGGCTCGGATGCCCTCTTCCTTTCGCTGAAGGCCCTCGGCGTCGGCTCGGGAGATGAGGTCATCACGATGGCCAACACTTTCGTCGCGACGGCCGGCGCCATCGAGGCTACGGGCGCTCGCATCGTCTTCGTCGATTGCAATAAGAAAGGTGCCATCGACTGCTCGAAGATCAGCGCGGCAGTCACGCCGCGCACAAAAGTTCTGATGCCTGTCGTCTGGGGCGGACAGCCTCCGGACATGCCCACCGTCATGGAACTTGCCGCGAAGCACAAGCTCCATGTCGTCGAGGATGCCTGCCAGGGTATCGGGGGTGCCGTCGCCGGGCGCAACTGCGGAACTTGGGGTGTCATGGCGGGATTTAGTCTCCACCCGCTCAAAAATATCAATGTCTGGGGCGACGGCGGTGTTATCGTCACGAGTTCTGAGGAAATGCGCGACAAGCTGCGCCTCCTGCGCAATCACGGCATGTCGAGCCGGGATGGGTACGCGTTCTATGCCTATAACAGCCGCCTTGACTCCTTGCAGGCGGTCGTCGGTCTGCGCGAGATCACTCATTTCCGCTGGATCACGGACACGCGGATCGCCAACGCGAAAGTTCTCGATGCAGCGCTCTCGAAGCTGGCCGACAAGATCACTGTGCCAACGCGTGATCCGCAAGAGACGCATGTCTACCACCTCTATCAGTTCCATGCGAAGGATCGCGACGGCCTGCTCAAATTTCTCCAAAGTCGCGGCATTGAAGCGAAGGTCCATTACCCCATCCCTCTGCATCTTCAGCCCGCCAGCCGGTCTCTCGGTTACAAGAAAGGTGATTTCCCGATGGCCGAAGCCGACGCGGCTGCGACGATCACGCTTCCGGTCCACCAGCACCTGACCGCAGACGAGATCGAGTTCATGATCGCCTCGGTCACGGAGTTTTACGCGGCCTGAGGCCGTGCCGGACATGCCGCACCGCACGATCGCCGTCATCGGCGCGGGGAGCGCCGGTCGCCAGCATCTGCGGGCTTTGGCGTCTATCGGCGCGCGGGTGATCGCCGTTACACGTCGTTCCTCTGTCGCCGCCACATTGCGCGCGGAAGGCATTGAAACGGCGAACGATCTCGCGGCCGCAGCGGTCGCCGGCGCTTCGGCCTGCGTCATCGCATCTGAAACCGGCCGTCATGCGGCCGATACGGAAACCGCATTGGCGCTCGGCCTCGACGCATTGATCGAAAAGCCGCTTGCCGTCGATGCCGTTGAAGGTCGCCGCGTCGCCGCAGCCGTAAGCGCTAGCGGACGCCGCGTATTTGTCGCATGCGTGCTGCGCTTCTCGTCCTCGTTGGCGCTGATACGGTCCCGCCTTCCGGAGTTAGGGCGCATCCATTCCGCGCGCGCTGAGTGCCGTTCTTACCTGCCGGATTGGCGTTCTGAATGCGACTACCGGACGAGTTACTCGGCTGACGCGACGCAAGGCGGCGTTCTTCGCGACTTAATTCATGAGATCGATTACTGCGGCTGGCTGTTCGGCTTCGCGCATGCTCCGAGCGGCTCGTGCACGAATCTCGGGCAACTTGGCATCGCCTCTGAAGAGATCGCTGAAATCAAATGGGATCTTCCCCTCGGTGGCCCGCTCACCATCGGCCTCGACTACTTGACGAGGCCCACGCGGCGACGTCTGGCCGTCCATGGAGAACGCGGCACGCTCGAGTGGGACGCGCTGGCGGGCACTTCTCTGTTGACATTAATTGGGGAAGATCCAATTCTCGAGACCGCGGCGGAGGACGCCGCCACGCGCTTTCGCGCGCAGGCCGAAGCATTCATCTGCGCATTGGATGGAGGTGCCGACGAGAGGCTTGCGGGCATCGAGGATGGTGTCCGCGCGTTGGAAATTTGCGATGCCGTCCGCAGAGGCTGGCGATGAAAGGTCCCCGAATTCTTGCGGTTATTCCAGCGCGCGGTGGATCTCAAGGCCTGCCCGGCAAGAACATACGCCCTTTGCTGGGCCTGCCTCTGATCGCGCACTCGATTCGGTTCGCCAAGTTGTGCCCGCAGATCACACGGACGATTATTTCGACAAACTGTGAAGAGATTGCTGCGGTTGCGCGCTTACATGGTGGAGATGTCCCGTTTCTGAGGCCGAGCGAACTTGCGCAGGAGGACACTCCGATGTGGCCCGTGCTCCAACATGCTCTGGCGGAAGTCGAGAAGCTCGAAGGCAGGCCTTATGACCTTTTAGTCCTTCTCGATCCGACATCGCCCACGCGCCTGCTTAAGGACGTCAGTGATGCCGTCGAACTCCTGTCCGCCGGGGACGACGGTGTTGTTTCCGTTTCCCAACCCGAGTTCAATCCGCTGTGGCACACCGTCGTCGAGAAGGATGGACGCATGGCCGATTGGATCCCTGAAGCCGCCTGGGTCCACCGGCGCCAGGACGCGCCCACGATTTATCGAATCAACGGGCTTCTATACTTATGGCGAACGCAATTCGTGCGCCGCGCCAAAGAGTGGCGCGCCGAAGGCCGTCACCGAATGATAGTCGTGGCTGAAGCACGCGCGGTTTCAATAGACGATCTGCCGCAGTTTGAACGTGTTGAGGCCCTTGCCCGCGCGGGCCTGCTGGCGATGCCGTGGCTCTAAGGAGAAATACTATGCGCACGATCTTGGAACTCTCGCGCTTGGACGGACGCACGGCGCTTGTCGCCGGCGGCGCGGGACATGTGGGCCTGGCAGTCTGCGAAACGCTCGTCGAACTTGGCGCGCGTGTGGTCGTGCTCGATTACGACAGCGCTTCTTGCCGCCGCGCGACATCACTGACGGGCGTGGTCCTCGCAGTGCCGTGCGACCTTGCCGATGAGTCTAAGACGCGGCGTGCCGTCCGTGAGACGACGCGCCGCTTGGGCGGGCTCGACATCCTGATCCATGCGGCCGCCTTCGTCGGCACCACCAAGATGGCGGGCTGGGCCGAACCGTTTGCGCGCCAAAGCACAAAAGCTTTCGATGCGGCTCTGCGCGTGAATCTGACCTCGGCATTCACATTGATTCAAGAAGCCTCGCCTGCGCTCGCGCTCTCTGGGAAAGGATCCGTGATTCTGTTTTCGTCGATCTACGGCCTCCTCGGGTCTGACATAAATTTGTACGCAGGGACTAAGATGGCCAATCCCGCCGGTTATGGGGCCTCTAAGGGCGGCCTCGTCCAATTGACTCGTCATCTTGCAACCGTGCTCGCCCCGCGCGTTCGCGTCAATGCGATTTCCCCCGGCGGCATCGAGCGTGGCCAGCATAAGTCCTTTCAGAAACGCTATGTGACGCGCACGCCGCTCGCGCGTCTTGCCGTCGAGGAAGACCTCAAGGGCGCGGTCGCCTATCTCTCGAGCGATCTTTCGGCCTATGTGACCGGCCACAACCTTGTTGTAGATGGAGGCTGGACGGCCTGGTAAGAAATGATATTCCTCCACAAAATCATCAATCGCATCAATGAACGGGGACCTTTCCTGATTCAAACGCCCTGTGTATCAGTGATTGGGAATTGCTCGGAAGAAATACTCTTCGGGCTCATCCGCGCCCGCCGCGAAAATAAGAAACTCGTAATTCTATACCCTTACGACCTTCCTTGGAAATTCCGCTTTCCAGTGACTAACCGAGAGTTGTTCGATGTTGCTTCGCCCCACTGCTTCGAGCTCCCATCGGCGCTGTTTGTGCTCGCGCGTCTTGCTTTGACCGCTCTTTACGGCTCGTTGCGCGCGCTGAGCCTCGTTCTTGGAAAACTTCTCGGCCAATGGGCTCACCTGCATGGCCGCTTCACTCATCCCTGCCTCGGCGACACGACTCTTTGGAAGCCTGATGAGGAGCCCGCCAAATTTTGCTGGGATGTCGCTGAACGCTACCATTGGACCGAAGAAATCCAGCAGCCTCTGGCGGTCGGCCTGAAGCCCGTCAAGCGCGCCCGCGCCCACGGCGCGCGCCTTGAAATGGGCATCCCTCAAAACGTCTGGTTTGTCGGCCTGCATGTGCGCGAACGAGGCTTTTACAACGACAAGAAGGAGTACACCTGCCGCAACGCGACGATCGCCAATTATCTCCCCATGATTCGCGCAATCACCGCCTGCGGCGGCTGGGTCGTGCGCCTGGGAGATAAGTCTATGACGCCGCTGCCGCCGCTGGAGCAGGTGATCGACTATCCTCACACTCGATTCAAGAGCGACCTCATGGACATGTACCTGCTGAGTGAGTGCCGGTTCTACGTCGGGATGTCCTCGGGCATCCTCGACACTGCATTCCTATTCCAACGGCCGATGCTCATTACGAACATGACGAACATGACTTTTGTTTATCCTCGTCGCCCTGAGGACCGAGGCCTCCCCAAGCACATCTATTCGAAGTCCCAAAAGCGCTTCCTGTCCCTGCGCGAGATTCTCGACGCGCCCTGGGAGGCCCAGCACTTCCACACGCTCGGCGCGGACTTCGAGATGTTCGAGAACACCTCCGAGGAGCTGCGAGAAGCGGTTGTCGAGTTCATGGACGGACTCAAGGGCGTCCCCGTGGCACTTACTTCGCTTCAATCCTCGGCGAACCGCCTGCGTATCGAGCAGGGGCGTCGGCTGATCAGCCGCATCCTTTTCGACAATCACTACGACGACATGCACAATCGTTATCGCATGGCTTCACGACTTGAATCAGCCCTTGGCTCTTTGTCGAGGTCATTTGTGGAGCAGAATTGGCAACGGAGTGTGCGCGACAGCGTTCCCGCAGAAAAAACAACCTAAGGGAATCTCGTCTGTCTGCTATACTATAGTTATGTCCATTTCCTCCTTATCCGAAGAGCATGTCCAGCTGATTCTTGATGGCACCAAGATCGCCTGGCATCAGGACCGCGTCGACGCTTGGCTGCGGGGCGAACGCATAGCGCCCATCACCATCGATATGGCGCTGACACGCGCCTGTAACTTCGGTTGCCATTACTGCTATGCGATGATGCAGGAGAACGAGCGCTATCCGATCACCAAGCAGGTAATGATGGACTTTCTTGAGGACTCCGCCGAGATGGGCGTCAAAGGCGTCAGTTTTGTCTCCGACGGAGAAAGCACGATTTCACCGGTCTTCGTCGACAGCGTTATTCGCGGCAGCGAGCTCGGCATCTCGATGGCCGTCGGCACGAACGCATATGTATTGACCGAGCATAAACTTAGGCAAGTCCTGCCGCACCTGACTTATCTGCGCGTGAACATCACCGCCGGTGAGCGCGTTCGTTATGCGGAGATCATGGGCGTCAAGGAGGCTTATTTCGACCAAGTCGTAAAGAACATCCGCGATATGGTCCGCATCAAGAAAGAGTTGGGCCTGAAAGTAACGATCGGCCTGCAGATGGTTTTGATGCCTCAATACGAGGATCAAATTATGCCCTTGGCTTTGCTCGGCAAGGAATTGCGTCCGGATTATCTTGTCATCAAGCACTGCTCCGACAATGAGGAGGGCTTTCTTGGAGTTGATTACGCGGGCTATAAGCCGCTGTATGAAAAGCTCCACGCCGCCGAGGCTCTGTCCGATGAGGAGTACAAGGTCGTCGTCAAGTGGTCGAAGATCGCGGCCGAGGGCAAACGCAGCTATCAGCGTTGCTACGGTCCGCCCTTCATGATTCAGCTCTCGGGCTCAGGTTTGGTCGCGCCGTGCGGCATGCTCTTTAATGAGAAGTATAAAAAATTTCACATCGGCAATATTACTCAGGAGCGCTTCAAGAACATCGTCTCTAGCGACCGCTACTGGGAAGTGATGAATTATCTCGCCGGGCCGGACTTCAACGCCCAAAAAATGTGCGGTAGCCTGTGCCTGCAGCATAAGGTCAATGAGTACCTCGATGGCGTGATGAAAGGCCAATTCGAGCCATCGGTTCCAGTCGGCACCGAGCCTGCGCACCTCAACTTCGTCTAAGGATTTCTGGAATCAGATCAGCTTGTCGGTGCGTGCGGTTCTCGAGGCCCGGCGATTGCGGTCTTCCAGGCTCTCCAGTTGAATCTCGATGCGTCGATCAAGATTGAGTTTTGCAAAGCTCTCAAGCTTGATCATCCGGAGCGCAAAAGAGGGCTTTATCGTCCCCGGCGTGGCCGCCAAGACGATACGGCAGTCGTTTAGAATAGTCAGCACCTCGACGCCGTCCATAGGCACATTGAGCATGCGGCAACCAGCGGCGATCGCCGTCTTGGCTCGAGCTAAGCGCTCATCGGGAGAAAGGACAAGCCAACCGGGCGCAGGCTTGTCGTCCCAGTAGTTCCAGCCCGGCTTGGCATCTGATTTTAAGAGCCACTGCTGGTAGGCAGATCGGAGCATTGCGAGTGGGCGCGCAAAAATCGGATCGGCGTTGCGCGGGGTCAGCAGGCCGGTCACAGGCGCTGGAACTGAATGGTCACGCAGGCGCGCCTCAAGCCGAATCACCGCGTGATCATGGCCTTCTTGAAAGGGACGGTTCACCAACAGTTCGCACAATCCATCGAGTAGGCCGCGCAGTTCGCCTACGGCACCGCAATGACGAGCATCAATGACGAGGCGATCAGCGCCGACGGCGACCAGCAAGCGCGCACCGCCGTCGGCGGCCTCGACGAGAAGGCCTCCGGCGGGCACGGACAAAGCGAAACCTTCTCGGCGCGGCGCGGCGGAAAGGGCGGCGATAGCGACACGATAGGC
>CAZGVK010000022.1:0-3052 GCA_964529095.1 uncultured Elusimicrobia bacterium | reverse complement strand
ACGCAACTTTTGCGATGCGCTTGGCGTCCAACGGGGCTTCGAGTTCGCTCTGAAGCGCCCAAATGCAAGCGGTGGGGCCAGCCACATCCGAGTTGCGATTTTGATTTGACACGGGCAAGCGAGTTCGGAAACCCGGCTCGGACCAGCGCTGATTGAGACGCGGGATGACGCCCAGGCATAGCGGTGCATCGGGAACGTCGCCGATCGCCGCCTCCGCGCACTTTCGCAGAAAGACAAGCCCCATTCTGACCTGACCCATGTCCATCCCGGGAGCAAGAGAATAGTTCATGTTCCAGCTAATTCCGTGGTACGTGACCATAGCACTGATCTCGGGAGGGATGCTGCGAGTGTGGGCTTCAAAGCCGCAGCTCTTGGCGTCCTGGATCAGCTTCTCGGCGGAATATGCGCGGGCTTCTGTCTCTCGAGCCCGGGCCCAAACGATCTCTTGGTCTTGCCGCTCCTGGCGGGCAAACGTGTCGACCGCGTCCTGTGTGACGATGTTGATCTGCGATGCGCCCCTAAGGAAGCCGGCATCAGCGCCGGCTCTAAGAGTATCCGGTTCTTCCACCTCGGCGGGGCCAACGGCGTTGGAGGGCTCCTTGGTCGTGACGATGAAGCGGCGGGGATTGGTCTTTGCTCGCGCCAGTTCCTGGACCTTCGCGTTTTCAATGGCTTTTATTTCGCCTGCCGTGAGTCCGAATACGGAGGACTTGGCGCCCAGCATCACGTTGAAGGCCTCTTCCTCGAGCTTTTCAAGATGATTGCGCAGCAAGTCCGCGCGGCCGTGAGTGATATTTTGCTCGAAATGCACGGTCTCGTGCGCGATGATGGCCGCCAGGTACCCCGGACTTTTTTCGAACGCTTTTACGGTGATCTCTATATCCCCGTTATCGTAAGTGGCGCCGCCGAGTTCCTCAAAGGCATCGCGCTGCGCGTCCATGATTTTTTCTTGTCCTTTGGAATTGATGATGCGATGCTTGACTGCCCATGTGCCGTTCTCGAGTTCAGGCTCCTTGGCCAGCTTTGGATCCCAGTGTCCGAGCTCACCCACAAACTCGTTGGTCCATAGCCTTCCGCTCCAATGGTCCGGCTGGATGCCGTAAGCCTGTCGCACTTCTTTAATGATGCGCTGACAGAGCGCGGCCCGCTCGGACCGCAGCTGCCGCAAATTCTCCTTCAAGATAGCGACGTTCGTCTTATTCTGTTTGTTTCCCTTCATTTCCTCGGCAAGAATGGCGTCCTCGACGTCTCCGATACCGTGCTTCTTACCCTGGAAGTCTCGGACTTGCCTAAGCTCTGCTTGAATGGCCGCCACGACGACCGGGTCCGGCGGCTGCGCCCCGAGCTTCAGTGCAAATGCGGGACCGGCTTCAAGGGCGACCAGCAGCAATACGAGCGCCGCCGTCATGGGAGCACCTCGATCTTAATCCAGGGCGTCTGCACCCACACATCCCATTCGTCAGGTTTCCAGTGAGCATCCTTTAGAACGTTCTTGTGAAATTCAAAATCGGATGCGTCTACAGACTTGTCGTAGACAAATCTGATCCTATAAATACCTGCGTCGTTGAAGTCAAAGTTTGCCAACTCGGAGAAGTCGCCGATGGGCTCCGCGCGATAGAATTGTTTATTATAGGGATCTTTATACGAGTATGGCGGTGTCCAAACCGATTGGCCGGGTTTGAGATATTTCGCCGGGTGCCTCCGGATGTTTTCCTCTTGCCACGCGTCGCGCCTCTTGCGCCCTTCTTCCTCGCTGAACTCATCCAGTAGCTCGTTGATCTTCTCCGTTGAATACCCAGCCCGTCTCCAGGCGGCGACCTTTTCTTCTGCCAGGCGGTGCTCCGCCGCTTTTTCCTCGGCGCTCGGCCCGGGTCTGGGGCCATTTGAATGCAGAGACTGATATTTCGGAACCTTTTTCCCGTCCGGACCGATGATCTGCAGATCGATTCCGCGCGCATTTCCATGCCAATAGTCGATGGCCATCCCGAACTCCCGTCCTCCGGTGAACAGGTCATGCGTCACCATGATCGTGTTCTTGCCGATGTTGGTGATGCCAAGTCTGACCCACAGCGGCTCGCCGTCGTAAACCTTCGTCGGCTTGCCGCCCCGATTGACGGTCTTCATGTGGCGCCTTAGCTTCGTCTTGTAGACTTGAAGTGTCAACTTGACAGGAGGCGTCACCGCGCTGACCTGGGCTTCGGCGGCGATCTTCTCCGCGGCCTGAATGGGTACGCAGAAAACAGATGGCATCAGCGTCATCGCGAGAGTCCAACCTGGCGCAGATAGCCGACTGATCTGGAAATCGTTCATCTTACTTTGGCCCGTCCCAAATATTCTTCTCGCTTTTCGGTTTTCCAATATCCTTCGGAGCCGCCTCGGCCGCGCGAATGTCGGCGTCAACGTCCTCGATGACGGCCGCCAGATTCTCCGAGAAACCGCCGGTCATTCGATAGACCGGCATGTCGGCAAGCGCATCCGGCGGTACTGGAAGCGTCCGCATCGTCTCGGCAAATCGTTCCAGGTCTTCAATGGCTATGGCGATCTTCTCGGCGCGCGATTTCAGCAAGGAGTCGGGAAAGGAGTAGAGATTCAATTTCTCGCGATCGAATAAAATAAGCCTCTCGCCGCAACCGTCTCTGGCTCCGGAGGGCCGCCCATTGTTCGGCGGCCGCCTCCAGGCTTCGGCGCAATCTCGCTGGAAGCGGTTCCACAGCCACAGGATCTTCGCGCCGCTCCTGAAATACGGCAGCCTCAGCGTCGTCAAGGTGAGATCTCCGGAGCCGATTCTCCGGGCTACAGCGGGCCCTCTGGCCTTCTTACGGCTAGGATAGCAACGGGCATGATCCGGCGCATGGGCATTAGGACCCCGCGCGTGTAAGGAATCGGACTAGTTCAGTCTAGGACCAAAGGCCTATCCGATATCGGCATCCCGCAAGAGCAAGAGGCGCGTGAGGCTCCACAAGTCTCTGTCGAGCGCCCGCGTGCTCCACTCTCCATTTTCCAACCGTACCTTGACTCGGAGTTCGCCTGGCTTCGTCATCCCTTTTTACCT
>CAZGVK010000021.1:0-11096 GCA_964529095.1 uncultured Elusimicrobia bacterium | reverse complement strand
CGCTTCTGCCGACGCGCGCCGGTGAGGAATTTTATAGCGCGCGCGGCAGAGCGTGGCGTTCGACCGCTCTCATGGGTGCCTGGGATTGACTAAATAGGATAGATACGGTATACTATCTATACCAAATGATTTTTGAATTTGACGAAAGGAAAAGCGAGTCCAACAAGAAAAAACACGGAATTACTTTCACCGAGGCTCAGGCATTATGGGACGATCCCGAACTTCTGGAGATTCCGCTCAAGAGTGACGATGAGCCCCGAGTGCAATTCGTAGGGCGAATTGACGGCAAGCATTGGTCAGCATTTATCCGTCAGGACCGGACCCGCATCATTTCCGTGCGGCGAGCGCGAATCGGGGAGCGGGAACTATATGAAAGCTAAGGATCTCGACAAACTATTCGATTCCGGGGGCAACATCTCCAAGTATCTCGACTTGGCCCGCGCGAAAAGGACCAACGCGGAACCCAAGCGTGTGAATGTGGACTTCCCGGCATGGATGATTCATTCCCTGGACAAAGAAGCCGACCGCCTGGGCGTCACCCGCCAATCCATCATCAAGGTCTGGATATCCGAGCGCCTGGGTAGCCGACACGCATAGGGAGGCACTCTGCCGGTCGAACTAAAGGCTTGTGCCGACGCGCGCTTTCTTTAGGGAGTTCCTGTAGCGCGCGCGGCACGGCGTGGCGTTATTTTTGCGCCAAACCCTAAAGGCCTATGAGCGCGTAGGTCTATAGGCCCTGACAGGAGCGGCGCCGCCTGCTACACTGACGGGAGGTCATGAAATATTTGGCGCGGCGTGCCGTCGCCTCTTTGTTATGCGCCGCCCTCCTGGCGGCTCAATGGCCCATGCCGGCCGAGGCGGCACCTGAAGTCGAGGCGCCCAATCCGGCCGAGGCGCTGAAGTATCTGCAGCAGTTGGGCGTGTACAAGGATGAGAGCGACCCCCTCAAGACCTACCTCGGATCCGAGGAGAGGCTCACCACGATCGGCCGGACCATGTATTTGACGCTGAAGCGCCGCTACAGCGACAATCAAGCGTGTGAAAAGGGCGCCGAAGCGTGCAGTCGAGAAGCGCGCGAAGAGGTCGAGTCGCTGCAGCCGGTCTTCAAGCGCCTGCGCGACTTGGGTGAATACAACCAGACGCGCCAGGATGCCGCGGCGCGCGCGCTGAGGCTGTTCGAGAAAAAATTCGGGGATTTGTCCGCGGAGGCGGGCGATATCGAGAAGTCCTTCCGCCTGGGCGCGCAGCGCGAGGCGCTGATGACCGGAGCGGAGATCGCCGACCCGGCGGAGGGGAGTTCTCATATCCAGGTCGATAAGAAGGACCACTACGAGTTTCGCGATAAAGACGGCCTCCTGGCCAGCATGACCAAGGACGAGGACCCGAAAAAGGATCAAATCGTGATCTTTAACCGGGAACTTCGCGATAAGCAAAAGGAAATGAACTTGAACCGGCCGCCTCAGGTCGCTTTTATCCCCGAGACGGGCAGGTACAATGTGCAGATGTTTCAATACTCCTACTGGAACCTCAAGAATCAGGAGAGGGAAAGCAGCGAGGCGCTGCGCCTGGAGCGGATGATCGCAATCGCCGAGCTTTTAGGAAAACAGTACACCTTGGATATGTTCTCCAATGAGGCGGGCCTCGAGGAGGACTTGATCCGCCAGGCCAAGGCGAAGACCTACAGGCACCAAGACACAACCTACAGCGTCTTCGATATCGTGGAAGCAAAACTCACCTCGCGTCGCGCGTACATCGCGCGAGCCGTCAAGGCCGTCGCGCAGTATCAGGCGGACATGAATCGCTTCATGTCGGGCCGCACGATCACCAATGAGCAGGTGGAAACCTTGGATCTTGATGGGAAGGCGGCCAAGCGCTGGCTGATACTGACCTTGATTGAGGCGCAAATGCTCCAGGCCAAGAATAACAGCGCGCAGTTGGACCCGGTCACTCATGAGGGGAAGGCGCTCAAAAAAAGCATAGAGGATTCAGACTTGACGGAGGCTCGGAAAACGGCCTACTGGAAGCAGGGCGTCGGGCTGAAGAATAAATGGGACGAGGTTTCACGCATCCTCGAGAAGATTCGGAATGTTCTTCTACAGACTCATTACACCGACAGCTTCAATGACGTGCAGGCGGCTCTTGCCTCCATCCAGAAGGAGCTGGGCGAGTTGTCCGGCGATTACTCAATCTATATGGAAATTCTTTCCACGGCGTTCCGTGCCAAGAGCCAGGTCGTGCAAAGCTATAACGGCTGGCTGCGGCCGGATAAGCATCTCTACAACGGCATCTCGCGGGGGTGTCGAGGGCTCTATCAGTTGACGTCGTGGAGCAAGCAGAACAGCGCGGACATGGAGACCCTGGTAGGCGATACGGCTCGTCCGGGGGTGGCGAAGACCTACACGGATGTCGCCGTTCTAATCGCGAAGGGAGAGCGCGCGGACTGGGCTCAGGCGCGGGCCAAGGTCATGGAGATGAATCCCTCAGTCCCCTACGCGATCAGCGGCGAGTCGAAGATGAACGATGCCACACGCATCGCCTTGTCTTTGGGCGCCAACAGGGAGTTGATTGAAAGCGTCGCCCAGACCAATCAAACTCTCGATGCCGCGGCCATGTTCCTGACATGGACTGTCGGCGTGGCTCTCTTAGCGCCGTTCACCCGCGCCAGTCTCAACGGCGCGGGCAAGCTCAGCGCTCCGGGCCACGCTTGGATTGATTACGGCGTCAAGAAGGGCGGGATTTTAGGACGCGGCTCGCGCTTTATGGGGCGATCCTTGGTCATCGGAGGCGAAACCGCCAAGCACATGGCGGCGCATCTCAAGACGCTCGAGCCGGGAGAGGCGTGGGTCAACAGCAAAGCGGGCGATAGCTTAATCAAGCGGAGCGCCTTTAAGATCGGCGCGCGCTCAGTCAATGTCGCGCATCGCCAGGTTGTTTTCACTGCGACCATGGGCGGCATCTCGGGCGCGTATACAAGCGGCATGCATCTCGTGGACATGGCAACCCAGCGGACCCACGGGGTGAATATACTGGGCTGGCAGGCCATCGAGCCCGGGCACACGACATTCTCCGAGGATGGGGAGGGTTTATGGAAGTCATTCACGGAAGGCGCTAAGGGCGGCGCTTTCTGGGCCAATGAATACATCGATTTCAAGTTCTTCAAGATACCGACCGCCGCCCTCGGCTTTGTCGGCATCCCGCACACGGCCTTCACCGGCACGCGCTGGGCTGCGAATACGGAGATCATCGGCACGCACGGCGTCTTTGGTTCGCTGATTGAAAAAGCAAAAACAACATTCATGAACCCGGCGGCGCGCGAGTTGGCCGCGGCCGAGGGCAAGCTGGGTTTATTGGAGACAATGAGCAACGCTTCAAATTTAACAGGACTGCCCTTCACCGCTTTCAGCCTGAGCACGGTCGACAATGTGCTCAAGTACTCTTTGTTCAGCTCTGTCGCCGGCCGGATCGGCGAGGAGTACGGCTGGCGCCTACGGACCAGCCCCATTGGCAACCAAGAATATGAGGAAGCGACCATCGACGTCGCCGAGCGCAGGATTAAACACTCCAAGGTTATAGGCGAGGGGTGGCTCGAATCACCTCTTTGGATGCTGATCCCGAGCTATGCCGCGCACTCGATGGCCGAGGCGGCGCCGTATATGCGGGCGCGCGAGGGAGCTCTTCAGTATGAAAAAGCCGGGCGCACCGACCATCTATTAAAGGCCAACAACGAACTTGTCGATTTTATCGAGCCGCTGAAGCCGCCTTTGTCGCAGAAAATTTTTGAGGCCAATTACTTCATGGATGCGCCGCCGACGCAGTGGGCCATGACCGAGCCGATCCGCAGGGCGGGCCAGCGCAAGGCGATGATCCGCATGCTGGCGGGCCCCGAAGGCAAGATCAAAGACATCAGTCCTCTTGAATTCCACCGGATTAGCAAGCTCGCGGAGAATACACGCTATATCGATTTCACCATCACCGGTGAGGTCCAGCTCGTCGCGCATCAAAATTTTGTCACGAGTCTGCTCTCCCGGCCGGAATGGACGCGCGAGGCCTTAAAGGGCGGGACCATAAAAACCGGCAACTCCGTTGAGCGCATCACGCCGGAGATGCAGCTTGATATCGCCGTCGCGCTCAATACCGCCGAGGCGATGGGGTATCGAAAGCCGCCGGCTGATATTTTAGCCGTAGCCAATAATTTGCTCGTCCCCTATCTGAAATCAGGGGAGATCGTCCCGCCCTATGCGAATGCCTTGCTGCAGGCCATCAATTCAGCGCCTGTGAAGTCGCCGAATCTGGATAGCCATCTCTCTGACATAGCGCTCTTGGCGAGGGAATGGTTGGAGGGCAAGGGTCAATTCGCCGGCAAGCATTATGATGAGCTGATAGCATTTTTATATCAGCGCGCCGACGCCGCGTTAAAGTCTAAAAAACTGCTGCCGGCGGAGCATGACGTTCTCCGGAGAATCTATGATTATGTGATGGCGACAGAGCTGCGCTTCAACTCCTTCAACAACGTCGAGAGCGTGTCAAAACGCAGCGGTGTCACGAACGCAGATCTGCATCGAGAATTTTCCCAGCGCGCTGAGGTGATAAAACTGCTCGACAGTTTTCAACATAAAATGGACGGCTGGTCTAAAGGACGCACGGGCCCGGTCCTCGGCCCCAAGGCGGCCGGCAAAAGCTATGCGGAACTCATTGAAACATGCGTCGCTGAGTTGAAGTCCGCTGAGGCGCGCTTGCTTCCAAATGAGGTCAGCGCGTTGAACGCGGCGATCAAGGATATGGAGTCCGCGCCTTGGGTCCTGCGCGATAAAATGGGCACGGCGCTTTATCAGTGGCAGCCGGAGCAGTTCGTGAGCTTTATGGAAGCCTTGGGTTCGATGGCCCATGGCGAGTCGAATGTCGGCGCGGGTGGCCGCGGCGGCGCGCCCATCCGTTTATTCCAGGAACTGACCACCGGCGGGGGCAAGACCATGCTGGTCTTAGTGGGCCTCCTGCCATTGGTGGAAGCAGACGCCGTGATGAGCGCCAAGGCCAATGTTCTCGGCAAAAAGACACCAAGGTCCATCACCTTCCTCACCACGCAATCCAACCTCGAGGCGCAGGCGAAGATGGATTTTTTTGCCTACCGCCTCATCGGCTCAAAGCTGACTTTTGACACGTTCGGGAACTTTAAGAGCAAGATCGCCGAAGGAAAAATGAAGGGCGAGAATGTGGTGGAGCGGCATTGGATCTTGGGCGATGAAATGGATGCTTCAGCCCTTGAGGCCGCGACGACCATCGGCCAGACTGCGGGTTCGATTTCCCGTCGAAACAGCGCCGCCAAACGCATCGAAGAAATTGATCGAGCGCTGGCTCGGCAGTTCGAGAGCGGACGGCTTGAGCGCGCCGCCAATATTCTCACCGAGGCGCGGAGGCTGAGCGCGGCATCGAAAGATCCGGCGACGGTTCCAGGGCCAAAGGGAGAAGTTCCCGCGATCCTTGCCAAAGCGGAACGCCTGGAACAAACGACTTCGCTGTTCTTTAACCGCAAGGATGATGGGAAGATCGCAAGAAATGATGTGCCTACGGATCTATCTATATTGGCGGATATTGTCAGCCTGCGCGAGCGCATTGACGCGCTCGGCGCCGGAGACTTCCATGCTGTGGCGAAGGCGCGCAGGGCCTTGCTCGCTCTGGAAAAAATACATGACATCGGCCCTCGTGAATTTAAAAACACCCGCCCCGAGACGCCCGTGGAGGCACCCTCGGCCATGATGACCGCGGCCGCCCGTCTTGAAGCCGCGGCTGAAAAACTCGCCCAGGCGCGGGGACGCGTGGAAGCGCGCGCCGCCGAGGCGGCGGTCAAAAAGTTGGCGATTCGCATGCGGGAACTCATCGGGGAATTGCCTCCCAGCGAAAGCGGCATCATTCAGACCGCGAATGAATCCTTGGCGCGGCTTGAATCGGCGCGCTTGGGACGACCGGACGCATTAAAAGCCAACAAGGATGCGCTTGTGAAGCTGAAGGAAGGCTTGAAGCAACAGGAGCTCCTGCTCAGTTTCTTCCTGAAGCAAGGCAATCTTGCGCGCCTATCTCAGGAGGTGCGCGCCTCGCGTGAGGCTTTAGATGTTCGCATTGGGCGTCTAGAGAGAGAGAGTCGGAAACAACCGGGAGTTGAGCGCACCTCCGCTCTGCGCGAGGAGTTGGCCCTGGCGCGTCAGGAGAGGGATGTCGTCGCGCTCTTTGAGAAGAAGCTGGGCGAGAGCGCTTTAGAAGGCAACGCCAATGCCCTAATAGCCGGCTTCGGCGATGCGGGTGCGGCGATACTTGAGATCGCGAAAAAAGGGGACTTCGGTTGGGAGAATACCGCCCTGCGCCTGTTGGAACGGCGCCGAGCGTTGCTTGAAGTATTCACCGCCGGGGAGAACCCGCTGTATGGAGTCTATGGGAACATGAAGGAAAGGGCTTGGTCGATCGCCCATAGCGAAATTCTTCTCAAAGGCGCTGATCTACTAAAGAATTCCGTTTCCGATCTTCAGTTGACCGTTGAGCAATTGGCCGCGTTTGAGAAGAATCCCCAAGGCGCTCCTTCTGAGGCCATGCCTTTTCTCGCGGAGATGGCAAAATCAGCTCCCGAGATTGGCGCCCGGGTGAGAACCCTTGAAGCCCAATTGAAGGAGGCCGAGGCCCGGCCCGGATCAGGGAGGACGCTCTTGGCGCTGAGCCGAGCTCGTCTTGAGCGGGCGAGGATCGAATTCGAGCTTGTCGAGCGCTTTCAGGCGTTGGGCAGTGCTTCAGCGCCTAAGGCCGGTCCGCTTGAGGTGGACGCTATTTTCGCGCGCCTCAAGCAGATAGACATCGAGGCTGAGCATGTGACCGCAGGCAGTGCCGCGAAGCTCAATCGCAGCGTGGACGGCGACGGCTTTCTTAAATTCATGCCTCGGTTCATTGCCAACAAGCTGCGCGGGGAGCCCTTGAAGTTAGAGCAGATTGAAGGCGTCGGCCTGACGCGCCTGTACGCAGATAAGCTGCGCCGGGCGCTTCGCGAGGACCCGCTCATGCCGATCACCCAGCGCGATAACTTATGGTGGTCGTTTGTGAACTCATTTCTTTTCCCCAAAGGAATCGGCCATGCCGAGAAGGGCTCATCGTGGGTCCGCTCGGAGATCCAAAATTTAGTCCACGGCTATCATGCCAATCCGGCGGGCGTGCGTTTTGACGGTCCCAGCGGCAAATTGAACGTGGTGCACAACGGCCAGCGCTTCGAGTCCATGGACAATGCCTCGCGGCGCTGGTGGGAGCTCGAGTACGGGGCCGATCTGACCTTGCCCTACACGCATCAGGCGATCAGCACGATCAAGGACGTGACCACCTTTAAGAGCGGGCGTTTCTTCTCCGTTTCAGGAACCAGCGGCGCTTTGTTCAAGGAGCATATGGTCAAAGAGGCGGGAGCGCGCATCTCCGGCGTCGGTTCAAAAACACCTGAGGAGGGCGTCGTCCTGAAGGTGGTTTCCGGTCCCGGGGAACAATTAAGCGCCATCCGTTCCGCGCGCAACTCCGGTTTAGATTCATCCAAGGATCATGTGGTTTTGCACGCGGCGGACATGGAGGGTCTCTCTGCGGGAGTCAAGAAAGCTATTAATGATCATTTGAAGGAAAAAAATCTACAGCTGGATAAGAATCCCGTCATTAAGATATCGGATATTGGCTTGTCAGCGGCGAAAGCTCAGCTCAAAAAATTGCGGGCAAAACAGAAACAAGACGGCCACCTGCTTGTGCTGGGCGTCTCGGACACGCGTGCGCTGAGAACGACGCTCAAGTACCTTAAGCATATCGGCATCGCCGATGAAGAGATAGCCAAGGTCTTCTCGGACAGCGAGTATCTGCGCACGAATACCCCGAAGGCAAAAGTGGCCAAGCAGATGAATTTAGAGGCTCTGAACTCAGGCAAGGTCAAGGTCCTGGTCCTCGACTGGAGCGTGGGCGGCAGAGGCTTGGATTTGAACTTCAAGGGCGATCGCGCTAATTTATCCGCCGAAGCCTTCCGCGGCTATACGACTATTGATATGCTCGCTCTCAATCCGCAAGCGATTTCCGATGTGCATTTTCTGCAGATCGCCGGCCGTATCAGCAAGGGCCGGATTCTGCCCGGCACCCAACGGAGTTTTTCCACCGTCATGAACGCACAGACCATTCAGTCCGACCCTCTTTTCCGCCGCATGGTCGCCGCCGATCCGTTCTTTGTGGAGATGCGCAAGGACCCCGCCGTCCAGGCATACGCGCTGGCGAAAGGGGAAAGGACCGTGGACTTGCCGATGATTGACGCCTATATATCAAGCCGTGAGAAGGGAGAGCGGAAAGACGACTTAACCAAACGCTACCACGAGGCGCTCGAGGGTCCATTAAAGAAGCGCCAGGAGCAGATCGCGTTGGAGCAATTCCAGTCCTCGCAGGTTATCGAGTACAGCAACCGGGCGAACGATACGCCTCCCGCGGACAAGTATCCCAACATCAAGCTGATACGCTAGCCCGCGAAGGATTTGACGGCCGAGCTTCTCGCGTTTATTTTACCGGCAGGGCTTGTTGTCCTTGGCTGAGCGGGCAAATTTTACCCGCGCATTTTCCCGCGCGGTATATTCCGAATCCGGCTCCAGCGAGAACGAGTCCGATCAGCGCGCCGACCGCCAGCTTGGAGCCGCAGCAGCTCTTGAAGCCGCAAGAACCGCTTTCCGGCGTTTGAACTACAACTGCATCCTTCTTGTCATCGGACATGATGCCTCCTTGGGGTTGGCGCAATAATAGCTATGTGTTTTTGTATGCCGATGCTTCACTCTAACTGCGTTGCTCGGCGGTCACATACCTAGCGGTATGCTCCCTTCTCGCGCCTTGTTAGAGTATCGCCTCGACATCCAAAATTCACAAAGTTATTATTGCGTCAACCCTTGCTTCTATAAAACGGCTCACGGCGCCGTTTTCATTCGAGACCGCAACCATAATATGACGACCAGCACTGCGGCCACGATCGCAACGGAAATCGCAGATTCCCCCGCATTGATCCGGCCGGCAAGGCCTTCATAGGTGTCTCGGGTCAAGTACCCGAGGTAGCCCAGGATCAAGCACCGAGGCAAGGAACCGGCGAATGTCCAGATGGAAAACACGGCAATCGGCAGACGCAAGACGCCTGCCGCGGCCGAGATCAGCGAAAGAGGGACGATGGGCAGAGCCCGCAAAGTGAAAATTGCCGGCCCCGCTTTTCCGGCAATGCGTTTTTCCATTTTCAGGATGTCTTCCCAATGAAAGCCAAGAAAGCGGCCGCAACGATCGATCATAGGTTTGCCGCCCCAATAAGCGATGCCGTATGTGAAATACGCGCCTATTGTTGAAGCCGCAGCGCCGGGAAGCACAATGCGCGTGATTATGGGATGCAGCGCTCCGCTCAAAGTCAATCCCGGTTGGATGAGGATGGCGCCCGCTCCCATGATAATAAGCGGGGAGGGAATGGGAACGATGATGGATTCGATGATAACGCCGATAAACACCGCGGCGCCCCCGTGGGTTTGGAGCAAAGTCATGATCCATTGCGTGGTCGTTGTTAGCATGGTCGGCGCGGCCTCCTTCTAGATAAGCGGGGCGGTTTCCGCCGGCCCTCCCAAGACCGCGGCGAGGAAAAAATCATGAATGATCTTCCGCGAGCCCTTAGCGCAGGGACTCCAATCTGGCAATGCGGGACTCTATCGGCGGATGCGTGGCCAAAAGCGCCATGAATCTTCTCGGACTTCCGGAGATCTTCAGCGTCGCGAGGGATGCGTGCTCCTCGACCCCGACGATCTCCGCTGATTTCTTGAGCGCCTTGAGCGCGTCGATCATGCTCTCATTTCCGGCGAGCTTCGCCCCGCCTTCATCGGCGCGGAATTCGCGCCGACGGGAAAAGTAGGAGACCACGACGGCTCCCAAGAGACTGAAGGCGATCTCCAATACCATGGTGACCACAAATTTCACCATGCGCCGCGACTCTTCCTTGACGTTCTGGCTCACGGCGAAGGCGATCACGCGGGCGAAGAACATGACGAAGGCGTTGACCACTCCCTGAACCAAGGTCATGGTCACCATATCGCCGTTGGCGATGTGGGCCACCTCGTGGCCCAGCACGCCTTCCATCTGTCTTTGACTCATGCGGCTCATCAGTCCGCTTGAGACCGCGACCAGGGCCCGCGCCTTGGTGGGGCCGGTGGCGAATGCGTTGACCTCGGGGCTTTCATAGATCCCGACTTCCGGCATAGCCGGAAGGTTCGCGGACTTGGCCAAGCGGTGGACCGTTTGAACGAGCTCGCTCAGTTCCCCGTGAGCTTGCCCGGGGTCGATCACCTTCACGCCCAGCATCCACTTGGCCATGATCCTGGAGAGTCCCAGGGAGATGAAGGCCCCGCCCATGCCCCAGACCAGACATGAGGCCATGAGCGCCTGATAGTTGATTCCATAGGCCGTTAAGTACGGGGGCACGCCCATGACCTGGAGGATAATGGATATCGTCACCAGGACCAGAATATTGACCGTTATGAACAGAAACATGCGCTTGATCATGACAGGGATGCCTCCTTAAATTAATTCCGCATGCGACCAGATCGCTTCGCGTCCTGCGGCGGTCTCGTCCGGATGCAATGGATGCGGTTTCCGGTTACGGTAGCAAAAACCGACGAGGATAAACGTCATGAGCGCGATCAGCGGACGCCAACCCTTAGCGGCCCCTGAAGTCGGTAAATCGTAAGACTTTAGACGTCTGAAGTTCCCGGCGAGAATCCCTTCTCGATCTTCTGCGGTTAGGCGGCGTAAATAAATAAAGGTGGCAAATTGAATTATGTTGTCGGCCGAACTGGAAGCATTAACTTGATACCTTGATTTATTACCGACTACTAAGGAGCAGGTGTACACGTGTACACCTACGAGAGGACACGGTGTGAGGTGCTCCAGCAATCGTCCATAAAATTAGTTTTGCCTTTGATGTTGCGGTGAGAACGACCGATGCGTGTCGTTCACCTTGAGAGCATCGGCAGGCGGGTTTGGAGCACTTGCGGCTTCAGTGTGTAGACCATACCCCTAAAGGAGAGATAATCCGACAC
>CAZGVK010000020.1:0-5593 GCA_964529095.1 uncultured Elusimicrobia bacterium | reverse complement strand
CAACGCGCTGCCGGTCATGGAGGCGAAAGCTCTCAGGCGCGTCAGAGATCCTTCAAGCGCCCGGATGTTGCTCTTGACATTAGACGCCACGAACAAAATGACGTCGTCAGGGACATAATAGCCCTCAGTGTCGGCCTTCTTTCGAAGGATCGCTATACGGGTCTCCAGATCGGGAGGCTTAATGTCGGCGACCACGCCCCATTCAAAGCGCGAGATCAGCCGCTGCTCGCTGGGAGACATTTCTTTTGGCGAACGGTCCGAGGATATGACGACCTGCTTCTTCGCGGCAAAGAGGTCGTTGAAGGTGTGAAAAAACTCCTGCTCGCTTTTGTCCTTCGCGATCAAGAACTGGATGTCGTCGATGAGCAGACAATCGAGATTGCGGTATTTCGCCCGGAACTCGTCGGGCTTGTGCTGTTGGATGGAATTGATCAACTCATTGACGAACCGTTCGCTTGTGGTATACAGTATCCGGCTGCGAGGATGAAGCTTTCTCATCTCGTTGCCGATGGCGTGCATCAGATGGGTCTTGCCAAGACCGACTCCGCCGTAGATGAAATACGGATTGTATTGGGTCCCTGGAGTTTTCGCCACGGCTTCCGCGGTCGCCGCCGCGAAGCGGTTGGAATCCCCGATGACGAACGAGCCGAAGGTGTAGCGGGGGTTGAGCTCGCTGATGGGAAAATCCGACTGAGGGCCGGGCTCGGAAATGGGATCGCTGGAGGGCAGAATGTTCTTGAGATCCTTGGCAACTTCGTAATCGAGGCCAACCTCCAGCCCCGCGGCGTCCCTTAATAAAACCTCCAGGCGCTTTTGGTAGTTCTTCTTGATCCCATCGGCGAAGTACTTATTAGGCACGCGCAGCAGCAGAATCTGCCCCTCCAGGCGCAGCGCCTCCACAGGCCTAAGCCAGAGTTCCGTATTGTCTTCGCCGATCTCCCCGGAAAGCCTGTCGACTGCTCGTGTCCAGAGCTCTTTGGGCGAAGGGTTGTTCACAGGCTGTCCACAGGTGTGTATAAGCCAGGATGTATAATAAAATACATATAAAACATATATTTTTTAATATTATCCGAAGCCAAGAGAGGGCGGCCGGAAGGTCGTTGTGAAATCCTTGTTAGATCGCGCACAGGAGACTGTTATCCACACGAATATTACCTAATTTTTCCGCGTGAGTCAAACAGGCGCAAATTGACACTCAGCCGTCAAAGTGCTTAAATTTGGGTGCCGCAATTGCGAGGAAAAAGCTCATGGAAATCCAGCTGACGGCCAAACATCTTAAGGTAACGCCGGCCATCCGTCAATACGTCCAAGAGAAGGTGGAAAAGGCGCAAAAGTATTTCGACCACATCGTCTGGGGCCAATGCTTCCTGTTCATCGAGAAGCGCGCCCACAACGCGGAGTTGGTCATCCATGCCCCCGGCCAGACGTTCCGCGCCCTGGCTACGGCGGCGGACCTTTACTCCGCCGTTGATCTCGCGTCGGATAAGATCGACGCGCAGCTTAAAAAGCATAAGGAGCGCATCAAGAGCCGGCACAAAGGCCGCCCGTCGGCCGGCGAAGTCGAGGCCGCCGTTCCCGTGCCGGCTCACGCGGCCCTGCGCATAGACGTGATCAAGCATCCAGTAGCGCCCGTGAGCGCCGAAGAGGCGGTCGAGGCGATGGAACGTCTTGGGCACACATTCCGGCTGTTCCAAGATCGCCAATCCCAGCAGATTCATCTCGTTTACCGCGGCAGCGACGAAACCTATAAGATTTTACAGCCGGTCAAGAAGAGCGGGCGCTGAGGGCGACCGCGGCATGGCACTGACCGTCGGAAGCCTGCTCAAGGAGCAGGGAGAGCAGCTTAAGCTTGAGCTGATCACGGGCGAGAAGAGCCTGCCGCGAGAGATCAAAGTCGCGGAGCTTAACCGCCCCGGCCTGGCGCTCATCGGTTTTTCAGACGGTTTCCGCGCCGAGCGCATCCAGATCATCGGCGCCGGAGAGCAGGCCTATTGCTTAAAGGCTCCCGCGCAGGGGCTGACTCAGTCGCTGGCATTGATGCTTTCCTTCGAGGATATTCCTTGCCTCATAATGTCCCAAAACCTCAAGATGAAGACCCCGGCCGCGCTGATGCAGGCGTGCCGCAAGACCGGCGTTCCGCTTCTTCGCTCGGCGCTTGATACGGCGACCTTGGTCGGCGAGTTAGCCGAGTTCCTTGAGTCGCGCCTGGCGCCGAAGACGATGCTGCATGGAGTCCTCGTCGACGTCTACGGCCTTGGAGTGCTCATCCAAGGCGAGGCCGGCATCGGCAAGTCCGAGTGCGCCCTGGAGCTCCTGAAGCGCGGGCATATCCTGGTCGCCGACGACGCCGTCGAGATACAGCACCGCCGCGGGGGCATCCTGCGCGGCTATTGCCCGGAGCCCCTCAAGCACTATATGGAAGTGCGCGGTCTAGGCGTCATCGACGTAAAGCTTCTTTTCGGCATAGGCTCGATCCTCGACCGCACGCGCGTGGAGTTGGCCATACGTCTGGAGCAGTGGAACGCGGGCACGCCTTACGAGCGCAGCGGCCTGGGGGCCGAACATGCGACCATACTCGACGTCGACGTGCCCTTGATCCGGATCCCGGTCAGCCCCGGCCGCAACCTTGCCGTGCTCATCGAGGTGGCATCACTCAATCAGCGCCTGCGCTCGAAAGGATATTTTCCCGCCGAATCGTTCAATGAAAAGCTCATCGCTCGCATGAAGGCCAAATGAAGCGCGGCGGCGAGAGAAAAGTCTTCATCATCTCCGGGATATCGGGCGCCGGAAAGAGCCAGGCCTTAAAGTGCTTCGAGGACTTCGGCTTTTTCTGCGTCGACAATCTTCCCGTGGCCCTTCTCGACCAGTTCGCCGACCTCCTCATCCGCTCCGCTCATCGCCGCGTGGCGCTGGGCATGGACATCCGCGAGGGAAAGCTCCTAGCCGGCCTGCCTACCGTGCTTAAGCGCCTGGAGGGCCGCGGCATAGACGCCCGCGTCCTCTTTTTGGACGCGACCGACGCGGCCGTCATCCAGCGCTTCTCGGAGACGCGCCACCGGCATCCGCTCGGCCTTAAGATTGCCGACGCGATCAAAGAGGAGAGGCGCCGGCTTCTGCCCATCAAGGAAATCGCGGGCAAAATCATCGATACCACGGCCATGACGCTGGGCGAGCTCAAAGAGGCGATCTCGCAGACTCTGGAGTTGACGCGCACTCGCGAGATGACGCTGTCGATAGTCTCGTTCGGCTACAAATACGGCATTCCGCTGGACGCCGACATCGTCATGGATGTGCGGTTTCTTCCTAATCCCAACTATATAACGCGGCTGCGCAAGCTCACCGGCTTGACCAAGGGAGTTCAGAAATTTCTAATGACGCAGCCGGCGACCCGCCGCTTCCTCCACGGTTATGTGAAGCTGATTACCGGACTGTTGCCGAACTACGTTCGCGAGGGCAAGTCCTACTTGACGATAGCCATCGGCTGCACCGGCGGGCGCCACCGCAGTGTTGCGATCACTCATTACCTTGCCGCTCAACTGCGCGGCAGAGGGCATCCGGTCCAGGAGTTCCACCGGGATATCGCGCACTCACAGTGATCAACTTCATCATCGTCACGCACGGAGAGTTCGGCGCCTATCTGGTCGAGGCGGCCGAGTCGATCGCCGGCCCCCAGGCCGAGGGCGTGCGCGTGATCTCTATTTCGTCGCGCCTTTCCGTGCGCGAGATTCGCCAACGCCTATTCAAGGCGATCTTCGAGCTTCGCCGCCCCGAGGGGCTCGTGCTGTTTACGGACATGCCCGGGGGAACGCCGAGCAATCTGTCGTTTCCCATGATCAAGGACGTGCCCAACGCCGAGATGATCAGCGGCGTCAACCTCAACATGCTCGTGTGCGCCTTCAGTCACCGCGGCGACCTCCCGCTCTGCGAACTCGTCGAGAAGCTCATGAGCGACGGCCAACGCGGCATCCGCGATATCCGGAGAATGTTCGTGTTGGGCGCTTCCAAGGTGGTTTGAGGTTATGCCCCTTTCCCTGGTGCGCATCGACGACCGGCTCGTTCACGGGCAGGTCGTGGCGGGCTGGATACCGCATCTGCGGGTCGAGGAAGTGATCGTGGCCTCCGACGCCGCGGCGAATGATCCGACCTCGGTCACGCTGATGAGGCTGGCGCTGCCCGATGCCCTGGAGCTTGAAGTCTTGCCTGTATCGGCGGCCGCGCGTCATCCGGTCTTGCGGGGCGATTTTCCAAAAAAAGTCCTTCTCTTGGCGCCTGGCCCGGTGGAAGTCCTGGGCCTCTTGGAGCAAGGCGCCAAGTTCACCTACGTCAACGTCGGCGGCCTTCATTATTCGGCGGGCCGGATACAGCTCGGCAAGGCGATTTTCTTGAGCGAAGAGGACAAGGCCGCGCTCCGGGAGATCAGCCGCAGAGGCGTTAAGCTCGAAGGTCGGGCGCTTCCCGCCGAGCGCGCGCTCGACATTCTCGACATGATAGGCGCAGGCGGCCGAGCCTGATGAATCCTTGGATGACGCTTACGGCGGCTGCCGCCGCCGCGTCCATCATCGAACTCGACGCGACCTGTGTGGGCCAATTTATGATCTCTCGGCCGATCGTCTTTGGCCCCGTCTTGGGCGCCGTCCTAGGCGAGCCCGGCCTCGGAGCCGGACTCGGAGCGCTCTGCGAGCTTTTCTGTCTCGACGCGCTGCCCGTCGGAGGAAGCGTGCCGCCCAACGCCGCGGGGGCCGGCGCCTGCGCGCTGGTGCTGGCGCTGGGGCCGGCGCCGGTGGCCGCCGAACTAGCGCTTCCCGCCGGACTTCTGATGGGTTGGGCGCACGCGCGAGCGGAGGTGTTCCTTCGCCGCGGCCGCGGCGCCCTCAACGCCCTCGTCGATGGGCGCCTGGCGGAGGGCCGAGACCCGCGCCTTGCGGCGACGGCGGCGGCCCAAGTCCTGCGGCAGGCTCTAATGACCTTCGGGCTTTTGCTTTTCGTCCTGCTCTGCCGCGCAGGCCTGCGCCGGTTCTGGATCGCCGCGCCCCAATCCATACGCGCGGGCCTGGGCTTTGGCCTGGCCGTGGCGCCTTGGCCAGCCCTATGGGCGCTGCTGCGCTCCTTCAGGATGGTATCATGACCGAAGGGATGCGCCGCAGGCTGTGGGCGCGCTTGCTTCTCCTGCAATCCTGCTGGAACTTCGAGCGCATGCAGAATATCGGCCTGGCCTACGGTCTTGAGCCTTGGCTTAGGCGCATCTATCCCGAAGGCCCGCAGCGCCAGGCGGCCTTGCTGAGGCATTGCGAGATCTTCAACACCAATCCCTACATGGCGCCCATGATCGCCGGAATGATTTGCGCTCTCGAGCAGGAAGCGGCGCTTGCGCCGGAGGCAGAACGGCGGGATAAGCTCGCCAAGCTCGGCGCGCTCAAGAAGGCGCTTGCCGCGGGTCTAGCCGGCATCGGAGACGCCTTGTTTTGGCAGTCGCTGCGCCCGTTCTGCGCGGCGACGGCGCTCATAACGGGCTTCTGGCTGTGGCGCGCGGGCGCGCCGCAGGCGGCGCCGGCCATGGCGCTTTTGTACCTGGCAGTCTATAATATCCCCGCCG
>CAZGVK010000019.1:0-3336 GCA_964529095.1 uncultured Elusimicrobia bacterium | reverse complement strand
GCGCCTGCCATGCGGGCGCGGGCGGCGACTTGCCGATAAGCATTTGCGGAAGGGCACGCCATTTTTCCCGAGCGTTATGGCCTCGTGGGTCGCGAGAAGGTCGGTCGTGACGGCGGATGCGCAGCGGTCCGTGTTGACGCAGAGCGCTTCCGGGAGGCGCGTGACGATTTCCAGCATTTGCGCCATCGTGTCGAGAGCCAAACAATGATAAAGTGTTTTTTAATATTTCTCTTTAGTTTTGCGGCCGCATTGGCTCATTTTCCCTCAAACGCAATCGCTGAAACTATTGCTCGCCTTGAACCTGTCGATGAAACCAAAAAAGACGCGTCCTTTTACCGGCCGTGATCGTCAGATTGCCCTCAATGCGGATGACGAAGTCCAACCCCGCGACCTTCTTGAGCCAATGCAGAAGATCCTTGCGCCGATATCCGCTGTCGGCTGCCCGGCGTATCTCGGCCGCACATTTTACCACTCAGCAACTCGGTCCTGGACCGAGCTCCACGTTCACAGGTATCGGGCCTATCGGCGAAGGGTCCGCCGGTCCAAATCGATCACGCCGCGGGTCAACCCCGGGAAGGCCTTCTGCAGCGCCATGCACGCTCGTTCATCATATTCATCTATTCCCCCATCCTCGGCCGTCCCTTCCCTTTCAATGGCACCATCTCCGACCCGAAAACGACGAAGGGAAAGCTCGCTTTGAAAATCTTGTCGTCAGAAAACAAGAACTTCCCGATTTCCAGAAAGTAAAATATTTTGGAGAAAGAGAGGTGGTAGCTCGCCACGCCCAGGAGCAAGCCGGCCGGAAGATCCAGGAGATAGTGCTGCTTCACGAACAAGGTCGAGACGGTGATCAGAGCCCATAGAATCCAGAGCACAATAGCGTGCGGCAATCCCTTGAGCCTTCCCGTCAGACAGGCGATATAGGCGACGTTGGCGACATGGAGGCTCGGGAATATGTTGAATCCAGGATCTATGCCGTAAAACCATGCCAGGACGTATTCGCTGAGCCCTTGGGGTTCAAAGATCGACCGCTGCATGCGGGAGGGTAGTGCCCAAAAAACGGCGAGCGCGACGAGAAACTGAACGGTGAATCCCACGGCGGTTCTCCGGAAAAGACCGATATCCTCATGGATTTCCTTGAATAAAAGTGGGAGGAAGCAGATCGGGAAGTAGAGCAAGTAAACCCATATCCATCCGGGGGAAAAGGGGATCAGGCTATCCCAGGCAAGCGTTGGAATCCAAAAGATGGCCCCCCTCTCGGACTGAGCAGCCATGTAATGACTTGTGAGATAAAAGCCCAAGCTCAGGACCGCGGCCATCATGCAGGCCGTGCCCATCCGCTCCGCCTGGAACCTGTGGTTTAGAATCATATCGAGCTCTTTATCGCTTCCCGACATCCAGCAGCTATTGCAACACAGCATTGACATAAGCCGTCGTCTTCGTCTTGATCCGTTTTCCTTGCCGTGATCGTAGCTGTTGCGGGTAGGCCTAATCCAGAGAAATATCGTTGCCCGTAGAGGCCGTGGCCGTTCCGTCGCCGCGCGAATTTCGCGTGTCGTTTCCCTCGTGTGAGGACACACGAAGAACGCCGCCTAACCACGCCGTTTCCGCTAATCTTCCCGATGCAACAGGGGGTGCGGAACCATTCATTTCTCGTGTCGGACTATCTCTCCTTCAGGGGTATGGTCTACACACTGAGGCCGCAAGTGCTCCAAACCCGCCTGCCGATGCTCTCAAGGTGAACGACACGCATCGGTCGTTCTCACCGCAACATCAAAGGCAAAACTAATTTTATGGATGATTGCTGGAGCACCTCACACCGTGTCCTCTCGTAGGTGTACACGTGTACACCTGCTCCTTAGTAGTCGGCAATAAATCAAGGTGTCAAGTTAATATTTCCAGTTCGGCCGACAACATAATTAAATTCGCCACCTTTATTTACGCCGCCTTTACATCGCGGGCATCGCTCTCATCGCGCCGCCAGGAACTTGATCGCCATGAGTGCGAAGAGCGGGCCGCTCATTAGCGCGGCCATGAAATGCGTGTTCGCCAGATTCGCCACCCGGACTGTTCCGCGCGCTCAGGGGCCTTATGGAAAATGCGCGTGCTGGTGGAGTTGCATTATTTCATTAAATAATGCATAATATATGCAATGTATCAGAGACTTCTCAACCTCAGCACCCTATTGAAAAGGAAGTCTCTGCTCCTTTTGGGTCCGCGGCAGACGGGCAAGAGCACCCTGGCGCGCGCTCTGGGAGATGGGGTTGAATATTTCGACCTCGCGGAGACCAATACCTACCGCGAGCTCAGCGCCCGTCCCGAGCTTCTCAGGCAGCGCCTCTGCGAGCGTACTCGAACGGTCGTCATCGACGAGGCGCAAAAATTGCCCGAGCTCTTTGACGAGGCGCAGGTCCTGCTTGACCGCAACAAGGCCCTGCGGATCCTGTTCACGGGCAGTAGCGCGCGCAAGCTGCGGCGATCCGGGATCAATCTACTTCCGGGAAGGATATGGCGCAGATCCCTGTTTCCCCTCGTTTCGGCCGAGCTGAGATCGGCCCGGATCGACGACCGCGTCCGCCGGGGCTCGCTGCCCGGCATCATCGACTCACCCGATTACCGGACCGAGCTTAAAAATTATGTGGGACTCTACCTCGAGGAGGAGATTCGAGCGGAGGGGCTCACGCGCAGCGTCGGGAACTTTAATCGCTTTCTGACTACCGCCGCGCTCGGCAACGCCGAACAGCTCAACTACACCAACGTCGCCAACGATACCGGGATCCCGCTCAACACGGTTAAGGGGTACTATCAGATACTCTACGACACCCTGATCGCCTATGAGCTGCCTCCCTTTAGAAAAACGCCCACCCGGAAGGCCGTCGCCACGCCGAAGTTCTATTTTTTCGACCTCGGGGTCGTCAATGAGCTTCTTGGGCGATTTGATATCGAGCGCCACGGAGACCTTTTCGGCAAGGCTCTGGAGCACCTGATTTTCACCGAGCTCAAGGCGGCCCTCGAATACTTCGGTTCTGACAGGCCCCTCTCTTATTGGCGCAGCCTTTCGCAGTTCGAAGTAGACTTCCTGCTGGGGCCGGACATCGCCATCGAGGTCAAGGGCAAGCGGGTCGTCACCGCGAGAGACGAGCGCTCGCTGACGGCCCTCGCCGAAGACTTGCGCCTCAAGCGCAGGATCGTCGTTTGCCTGGAGGAGCGCCGGCGGCGCACAGACGCGGGAAGCGAGATCATTCCGGTGGAGGAATTCCTCGATGAGCTGTGGACGCGAGGGCCAAAAGGACTCTTGTCGTGATACCCCTGCCTCTTGTCTCGAAGAACCGTCGC
>CAZGVK010000018.1:0-2771 GCA_964529095.1 uncultured Elusimicrobia bacterium | reverse complement strand
ATCCTCGGACTTCGGGAAGAGGCAGCCAATGGGCATGCGTTGGTGTTTGCAGTGCAGGCTGGATGCGGGACCTTCCTGATGGATCAATCGCTATTGAACATGGCTCGACCTCCGCGGATGGGGGAAGTCAAAGAGATCTATCACAACCTTGAGCGGCTTGGGCTTCTCAAGGTCACAGAGTACTGTCAAAATAGGGTTCCGCCTACATCAGAGCTTTCGCCAGAGGATGCTTTGGAGACGATTGTTAGCCAAGGAAGGCCGAAGAAGGCGGAGCATGTGAGAGGAGTCGGGTCGTTCTGTGGTTCGTTGCTGGTCGCGTGGCCCGATTTCGCGACCGCTGCGATCTAGGTTGGCGAGATGCTTTCAGCCGTCAGAATCGACAGCTTGGCAGCGAAAGCAGGCAGCGTGATTGCGAACCTTGCTAGCGTCTTGGGGTTCGCCTTCTATATCGCCGATCGAACATCCACTCTTCCTCCGCTTTCTGGCCCGATGCGCCTTAATGTCGTCTTGCATCTCGCGATCCTTTCGGCCATCGCGTTCGGGATTCTCTGGTCCCTCACCGAACGATGCTTTCGCTGGAACATCGGTGGCGGGGGGCACAGAAATACTCCAAGCGGTTGTCCTGCGGTTCGAGGATGACGGCCGTCTCGGCGATCGTGGATGTTGGCGAACTATCGCGGCTGCTGGCGCATTTGAAGCTGCCAATGGACTTTCCGAAGACTGCGCCATCGCGAGGACCTCCCAGAGGATTGATGAGCGAGGACTCGCAGGTGGATGCGAGGCTCGATGGCTTAGACGGCAAGGAACAAGCGCCGAGCGATGAATGAACGCGCGCTTGAGGCGGTCGTCGCTATTCCAAAGTCATCTGCCGGCCTACGCTCCCTGGCACCTGACGGGGAGCGAGGTAGCCTACCTGACATTGGTGTTGCGCTGCGCCTGCGACGCGGCCTCGAAGGTCATGCATGGAAATTGAAAAGTTGTCTGCGCGGGAGTTAAAGAGCCTGAGGGAGCAGATTGACCGGCGTTTGCTCGAGGTGGAGGGCCAGGATGGGAAATCCCTAGCGGAGCTGTTCTCTGGCGGTCAACCCGTGGACTTGATATCGCTGGCGGTCATGCAGACCGGGATACGCTGCTGGACCTTGGACGGCCGGTCCGTGACTCTGCGTCCCGGCTCAGGCATCCGCGAGGAGGCCGAGGCTCATATTTTGACCGTGCAGCCGAGCAAGACTTGGACCTTCAGGCGGACGACCTACCTGGCGGGCAAGATTCTTGGCATTAGGCTGGATGTCGCAGCCCTCAAGCTCACGCCGTTAAAACTCAAGGACGAGTGGCTGTGGGATCCCAAGAAGGAATCTTGGGGGGAGCCCGGCGAGAAAATAGAAAAGTGCTTCAGGCCCATCATCGCCGCGGGACCGCGGCCGAGTTTTGAGATGGAACAGATTCTGCCCGGCCAAGATCCGGAAGATATGGATTCCGATCCCATCGGTGAAGCCGTCGACCTGTATGAAGCCGGCAAGGTCGTCGAGTCCGACCGCGTCCTGCACCGCTGCTTGGAACAGGATTTACGCACACTGGACGCGCACGCGCACCTGGGCAACTGGGCTTTTGGAGATGGCTCGCGAAAAATATTAATTGAAAAGGCCATGCGCAACTATCAGGCCGGCGTGGCGATCGGTGGTCTCTCCCTGGCCCCCGATTTCAACGGAGTCTTGGAGTGGGGACGCATCGATAACCGGCCCTACCTGCGCTGTCTGCACGGGCTGGGGCTTTGCCGCTGGGTCCTGGGATATCTGGAGGGGGCCCGTGAGATATTTGAGCGGATGCTTTGGCTCAATCCGAGCGATAATCAGGGTGTGCGTTTTTGCCTGTCCGCCGTGGCCGACGGAAAGAGTTACGAGGAGTTGGAAAGACCGATGAGAGCAAGGAAGGGTTGATGGCATCAGCGATGATATTCCTGGACCCTAGATCGGCCAATGCGGTAGACTGATCGCTACGATGTCCCAACCTCCGTCTAACCCCGCCAAAAGTCTCCTGGACGAGCACGGCTCATGGGACGCCGTTTACCGCGACCTCGCTCCGGACCAGCTCCCCTGGAACGCGGGCGGCCCCGACCCCGATCTCGTCCGCCTCGTCGAGTCCGGGAAGATCCCGGTCGGGCGCGCCATCGACCTCGGCGCAGGTCCCGGTCACGACGCGATCTACCTGGCACAGCAGAAGTTTAAGGTTCTGGCCCTGGACATCGCGCCGGCCGCGATCGAACTGGCCAAGGCCAACGCCAAGGCCGCGGGCGTCGGCGTCGCCATCGACTTCCGTATCCAAGACGTTCTCAAGCTCTCTTCACCCGGCGGGACGGCCACGTTCGTCAACGACCGAGGCTGCTTTCATGTTCTGGCGCCCGATGTTCGCCATACCTACATCGACCGCGTCGCCGGCGTTCTTGCTTCCGGAGGGCTCATCTTCCTTCGGACTTTCAGCGAGCATGAGCCGCCGGGGCCCGGCCCCCACAGGTTCACGCGTAAAGAACTGGAAGATCTCTTTTCTCCCAAGTTCTTGTTCTTGGAGTTTAGCGAGGGAGTCTTCGCCGGGCCGGCAAAGCCGAAGGCATACTGCTTCCTGCTTCAAAAAAAAGATGGTGCGGCGACTGCTGTTGAAAAATCCTCTACCCATAGGTTTCAGACGGCCCACGGCCCACGGCCCACGGCCCACGGCCCACGGCCCACGGCCCACGGCCCACGGCCCACGGCCCACGGCCCACGGCCCACTCCCCACGG
>CAZGVK010000017.1:0-29660 GCA_964529095.1 uncultured Elusimicrobia bacterium | reverse complement strand
ATGACCGAAGATCAAAAGCAAGCGGCGGAACAGAAGGTTTCCAAAGCCGAAATGACCACCCCATTATAATAAGCGTACCTACTTCCATAGCCGCGTCAAACTGCTTCCGTTTCGTGCCCATGTTTAGCTCCACGTTATGAGGTCATTTTACACCTTAGCACGTGGTCCGAATTTCTGGGAGCACCATAATATACTGTCTCTCTGAAGCGTAGCACCGACGCGGCGAGGCGCTTCACGCTTGAGTGCGGACAATATCGAGGGCGCGGGATCTTTGACAGTTAGGTGCGGACTTCGGACTCGAAAATGAGTCCTTTTTAAGAATGGCAGGGATTTACACTACAAGTATGGTCTGTTATGATATATGTAGTGTAAGACTCTATGGCAATTCTAAAAAGCATTCTAAAAGAGAGTCTAGATTACTATCTAGACCTGGACCGACGGTTCAAGGCACGCCTGAAGGAGCTGCCGCGCGGAAGCGTCCTTAAGCGGCGAATTGGACGCAAAGACTATTACTATCTAATCTACCGCAGCGGCAAGCGGGTTGTCTCCCGCTACTTGGGTAAAGAGAAGCCCGTTCAGATCGACAAGGATATCAAGGAGCGCCGCCTGATCAAACAGCAGATGAACGAGGTTCAGGAGAACCTGCTGATGCTCGCACGGATGGAGAAAAGGAAGAAACGTGGAAGATCTCTTTCAAAAAATCCTTAAGGTCTTTGCCGGCCTCGGACTTTGGGCGGATGGCGTCGAGCTGATCGGCAGCTGGTCGTTCCTGCTTTACCAGAGGCATCTTGGCGTTCGCCCGCTTCCCCTGCGGACACAGGACATAGATTTCCTCCTTCCCTGGCCTTATCCGAGCGGAAGGACCGTCGCCCTGTCGTCCGCTTTGAGCGAGTTGGATTTCCGTTCCGTGACGACTGGGACTGGAGCGATGTATTTCGCGCACCCTGAGCTTAAAATCGAATTCCTCGTGCCTGAACGAGGCAAGGGAGGGATCGATTACCGGCTGGTGAAATCACTCGGCGTCAGAGCCGTTCCGTTGCGCTTCTTGGACATGCTCATGAAAGACTCGATCATGCTCAACGAGGGGGGCGTCGCGGTCCGCGTCCCGAAGCCGTTCAATTATTGCCTGCACAAGCTCATCATCGCGCAGCGCCGGAAGAACGCAGATAAGCGGGAGAAGGACATCCAACACGCGGTGTACGTGCTCGAAATCCTTGAGCCGGCAGAGTTTAAGCGCGCGATGAGCGAGCTTTCGCCGAAGTGGCGGAAACTGGCGGAAACAAGTTTAGCGTCTGCGTGGGATTTGTTCCCGTTGGAGAGGCCCGTCCTTGTGCGTTTCATGAAGGAGCCATAGAGCGGCGCCCGGAGACTTGGCTTGGCGGCCTTGACGCTAGAACCCCAGGTTTATATTCTCTCTCTGACGCGCATCGCCGCCGTGGCGGCGAGAATGGCGCTTCACGCTTGAGCGAGGACGCCTCGATTCCGGCGCGGGTTCTTTGACAGTTAGGTGCGGATTTCGGACTCGAAAATGAGTCCTTGGCGAGCACCATTTTCCGGAAAACTCGACAAAAACTCGACAAAAATTGTTTTTCCGGAGCTGTACTGAGCGGCTTTCGTTATCGAAAAGTAGTTAAAAAATAAACACTTTCGCGGGTGTAGTTCAATGGTAGAACGAGAGCTTCCCAAGCTTTAGACGTGGGTTCGATTCCCATCACCCGCTCCAATTTGACACATCTTCAAAGTACGTTCGATTCCCATCACCCGATCCAATTTGACCTACTCCCTTTTACTGGCCGTCAGTCTGTGCGGCGCGGCTTCTTCAGCCCAAACGTCCGAAGCCGTTCCGGTTGGGATCTCGACCGGAACCCCTGTCTCGCCCTTGGCGGTTCCTCCCTCCGGCGCTTTGGCCGAAAAGGCCCGCGCTCTGTACTTCGAGGCCGATACGGCGCAGACGGCGCTAATTTTCGAGGCCGCGGTTAAAGTTTCTTCTTCGGATTGGCGCCTGTGGGCGGATGGCGCTGTCGTCTGGGCTGAATCAGGGCGCCCCGACAAGGCTGTGGTCTGGCAGCGCCGCGCGGCCGATCTCAATGATAACTCGGAGACACGAGCAGGTGTCGGCTGGGCATTGCTGCGGTCCGCCGAGCCTGTGGCCGCCGACGCCGAGTTCGCGCGCGCGCTGGTTTTTGATTCAACATCCGCGTTCGTTTTGCTCGGCGCAGGCCGCGTGAAGTTGGCGCTCGACAAGCCGCAGGAAGCCATTGATTTAATCGGCAGGATATCTCCGACAGCGCCGGGCCGGGCGCTCGTGGATTATTACCTCGGCAATGCGCACGAAAAGCTCGGCGACGAAAATGCGGCTATCGAGTCCTACAAGCGCGCCGTCAGCGGAGATAATTCTTTTTATGAGGGGCGCAGAATTCTTGTGCGCAACTACCTGCGCCAACGACGCTACAATGAAGCATGGAAGCATCTCCAGAAGCTCGTCGAGGCCGACCCCGGATCTAAATTTGCGCTCGCGCTGCTCAATAAAGTCAGACCGCTGCTCTCCCTGCCCGCCGACGCCGCGTCGGTAGCGGGTGGCGCTTTCTTGTTCGCCAACATGCCCGCGCATGAAACCGAAGTCTCCGACGGGAAGGTGCCGCTGCTGCGTATCGGGATATTCTCTTCGCAGAGGGGACAACCGAGGGCGCGCCGGTCGGTGGTCGTTCGCGGCAACAGCCGATGGCAGGCTTCCGATCCGCAGTCCGGCAGAATTCTCCTCACGGCCGCAGCCGGTGAATCTTGGACTTTGCGCCGGATCCCGGTTAAAAAAAATAACAAGAAGAGCAAGGCCCGGCTTGAGTTTCGATCATCCGGCGGGAAGGTCGCAGTCGTGCCATCGGACCTTGTGTTGCTCAGGGGCGAGTCGCCCGCGACTTCCGTGTTCACCCTCGAAGATGATCGCGAAAATATCCCGCGCTCTTTTCGCGGAGACCTTGAGCTGGCTCTGTTCGACGGTCGTCGCACGATTCGCGTCGTGAACATCATTGGCCTCGAGGACTATACCCATGGCGTCGTCTCCGCCGAGATGCCCCAGCGCGCGCCGCTGGAAGCGCTTAAAGCCCAGGCCCTCGTCGCCAGAACACACGCGCTATTTATCCAAACAATGGCCAGACGACATCGAAAGGAAGGCTATCACCTTTGCGATGAGCAGCACTGCCAGGTCTACGGCGGGCTGCGCGCTGAAACCGAGCGCACTCGCTCCGCTGTCGCCGGCTCGCGCGGCCGCGTCGCCTTCTATCAAGGCAAGCCCGCGCACGTGATCTACTCCTCGCATTGCGGTGGCCGCACGCAGAGCGGCGTCGATATCGGGTGGGGGGATGTCCCCTACTGGAAAAGCACGCCGGACTCAGACACAGAGGAGGCCTTGCCCTCCTCACCCCTTGATCTGCGCCGGATCCTTTCAGATTGGCCGTCGGGCTTCGACCGGCCATCGAACTACGTGTATCCCTCCAACGCACGCTGGACTCTCGCAGTCCCCGCGCAGACCCTCTCTGAAAATTTAAACCGCAAATTTAAGATCGGCAAACTTGTCAGCCTGCGTGTCTTGCGCCGCGCCCCGTCAGGCCATGTCGAGTCGCTGCTCATTGTCGGCTCAAAAAAGAGCAAGACGCTGAGCGCTGAGATCGCCATCCGCGGCCTGCTGGGCAACAGATCTCTGCGCAGCACTTTCTTTGTCCTGAACACTGAATATCGAAAAGAAAACCTCGTGAAGGGGAAAAAGACAGGCAAGACCAGCGCGGTCTTGGTTCCCGAGACCTTCTTTTTTCATGGCGGCGGCTGGGGCCATGCGGTCGGTTTGTGCCAGTCCGGCGCGATGGGCCGCGCCGAGGCGGGACAGGATTACGAGATGATCGTGAAATCTTACTTCCCGGGTATTTCCATTGAGAAGCTTGATTACTGATGGTCTTGTTTCCGGAGCGCAGATGGGCTATCCTCAATGCCGATGAAGCGCCTGTTTCTTGTCGCCGGTATTCTGCTCGCGGGCGCTTGCCGCGGCACGGCACCCAGGCGCAACGCGCCGCCTGAGCATGATATCTCTGCGATCTTGATCAGTTGTAAAACAACGGATGCCTCCGGCCAAATGAGCAACGGTCGCGTCACGGTGAATCTCGAAAGTTCCGGCGGCCGGCAGAAGATGCTGTACCGTTTTCCGTTGCATGGCGGGCAAACAGGCCTCTACACTGTCGAGCCCGGAGTCTATCGTCTCGCGCCGACGCGTTCGATATGGGGTTTTTCTCAACGTGGCGTTCATGTTGTCATCGCGGACCGGAAATACTCACTGCCGCTTCCCGCTGAAATTTTAAGCCGACCTGCGTATGAGATCAATCCTGGCAGGATCATGGTGTTGGGCTCGCTTGAAGCCCGGGTCCTGCCTGGCCGAAATCCGTCGATCGCAGTGCGGCTCGATGACAGCGCTCAAACGCGGCGCGCTATCGTACAGGGCGCGATAGCTGATATGATGGATATGCGTAAGACCATGGCAGTGCGGGAAGGCGCTATCGCCTGGCGCCGAGCTTTGCAGTTGAGCCTCATGGATATTCTTTCGGAAAAATAATCCAATGATCATTGCCCTTGCCTGTGACCATGCCGGCTATCCGCTCAAGAAGCTCCTGAGGGCCTGGCTCGAAAAAAATAACTATCAGGTTCTCGATCTCGGCGTGGACACCGACGCGGTTCCGGTTGACTATCCTGATTACGCTCATGCCGTCGCTCATGCCGTCGCCGCAGGCTCGGTCGCGCGCGGGGTTGTCGTGTGCGGGTCCGGAGTGGGCGCCACGATTGCGGCAAACAAGGTTCCCGGTGTGCGCGGCTGCATGTGCCATGACACTTTCTCCGCGCGCCAAGGGGTGGAGGACGACGACATGAACGTGCTCTGTCTCGGAGGACGCATCATCGGGCCTGAACTGGCCTACGAATTGCTGGGCGCTTTTTTGAAGGCTCGATTTTCAGGGCTCGACCGTCATCGACACCGCAAGGACAAAGTCGCCGCCATCGAGCGGATTTATTCGAAGGAGGCCGTGAAATGACATCCCAAAACCCTCTGCGCGATCTGCGCCGCTTCGGCGTCTCTGTTTGGTACGACTATGTTTCTCGATCCTTGATCGCCTCCGGCGAGCTCGATCGCCTTATAAAGGAAGATGGCGTGCGTGGCGTTACATCGAACCCAACTATCTTCGAGAAGGCGATTGGAGGTTCAGCCGATTATGACGCTGATATCCGAACCTGCTACAAGCCCGGCATGACCCCGACGGCGCTTTTCGAAAAGCTCGCGGTGGCTGACATCAGGGCGGCCTGCGACCTGTTTCATCCTCTCTATCAGGAGAGCCATGCCGGCGACGGCTTCGTGTCGCTTGAAGTCTCGCCTCTTCTTGCGCGCGATGCCGCCGGTTCCGTTGCCGAGGGCCTGCGCCTGTGGGCTGAGGTCGCGCGTCCGAACCTCATGATCAAGATTCCGGGCACGCAGGAGGGCCTCCAAGCGTTCGAGGACCTGACCGCCGCGGGTATTTCCGTCAATGTGACCTTGCTGTTTTCAATCGAGCGCTATGCCGCCGTCGCCGAGGCTTACCTGAAAGGCCTCGAGCGCCGTGCCGCCGCAGGCAAGGATTTGTCGCGGGTTGCCTCCGTGGCCAGCTTCTTCGTCAGCCGCGTGGACAACGCCATTGACGCGATTCTTGAGAAGCGGACGGAGCCTGAGGCGAAGGCATTGCTGGGAAAAAGCGCTATCGCCAACGCGAAGCTCGCGTATCAACACGGAAAAAAAGTTTTTTCATCATTGCGATTTAAGACGCTCCAGAGCAGGGGCGCGTTAGTTCAGCGCCTTCTGTGGGCTTCGACCGGGACAAAGAACCCGCTTTACCGCGATACGCTTTACGTTGAGGAACTCATCGGTTCCGACACCGTCAATACCATGCCGCCTGCGACCGTCGACGCTTATCGCGCGCATGGCGCGAGCCGGCCGAGCATCGAGGAGGATGTCGCGACGGCGCGTGCGCAATGGGACGCCTTGCCCCGTTTTGGCGTGGATCGTGAGCGGATGATGGAAAAACTCGAGGAGGAAGGCCTTGCTTCCTTTGCAAAATCCTTCGAGACATTGATGGGCAAGCTGACCGCCAAGAGAACGTTGCTCGATGCGGAGTTCGCTGTTGTCGATGCGGGCTTGGTCGAACTTGAGGCCGCGCGCTTCTCCGAACGCCTGTGGGCCAAAGATGCCTCGCTCTGGAAGGACGAAAAGGCGCAGCAGAAGCTGATCCGCCACGCGCTGGGCTGGCTCGATGCGCCGATCAGCTCGGGCGCATCGCTGGGCCCTGTGCGCGCTTTTGCCGCAGACGCCGCAAAGGCTGGTTTTCGTCAGGCGGTCGTGCTCGGCATGGGCGGCTCAAGCCTGTGCGTTGAGGTTCTACGCTCCGTCTTTGGCGTTGCTGCGGGCCGCCTTGAGCTGTTGACGCTTGATTCCACGCATCCGGATGCGGTCTTAGATCTCGCTCGGCGCCTCGATCTTGACACGACTTTATTTATCGTTGCAAGCAAATCCGGCGACACCGTCGAACCTAACGCATTCTTCAACTACTTTTGGGATCTCTGCGCGCGCCGTCCCGGCGCCAAACAGGGTTCTCAGTTCGTCGCGATCACCGACAGCGGAACGTCTCTCGATACGCTGTCGCGCGAGCGCCTCTTTCGCAAGACTTTCTTGAATCCTTCCGATGTCGGCGGACGCTATTGCGCGCTCACCCTTTTCGGGATTGTGCCCGCAGCGCTTGCCGGTATCGATGTGGAGGCGTTCCTGTCTCGCGCGCGCCTGGCCGCAGCGGCGTTCTCGCCGCAAACGCCGACGCGGACCAATTTGGCGATGCGCCTGGGCGCCTTTATCGGCTGTCATGCGCGGGAGGGCCGCAACAAGCTGACCGTGATCTTGCCGCCGACTCTTGAAGCCTTCGGCCTCTGGATCGAGCAGCTCGTGGCGGAATCGACAGGCAAGGAAGGCCGCGGCGTTCTGCCGGTGCTGGGAGAGCCGCTGGGAGCGCCTGCGGCCTACGGCCATGACCGCGCCTTCGTGCGCCTGATTTTAAAGGGCCACCCCGAGCCCGCCGTTGACGCCGCGTTGACCGACCTCGAGCAGGCAGGCCATCCTGTTTTACGACTTGAGCTCTCTGACGCTCTTGATCTCGCCACCCAGTTCCTGCTGTGGGAAGTCGCCACCGCGGCGGCGGGCTTTCTGCTCAAGATCAATCCCTTCGACCAGCCTGATGTGCAGAGGGCGAAGGATATGGCTAAGGAAGCGCTCGTGGGTCTTAAAGACGAAGCGGTTGAGAAAGCAAGTTTCCGCGCAGGCGGCCTAGCCGCTTTTGTTGATGAGGACCTTTTGACCTTGCTTAATGCCGATGCCGGCCGGGACCTTCCGTTGCGTGAAGCGCTCCGCGCGCACTTCGACCGGGTCAAGCCTGAAGACTATGTCTCGATACTCGCGTTTTTGGCTGAAACCGATGAGAACAGGCGCCTGCTCGATGAGGTCCGTCAGAGTGTGCGCGCGCGCACGACCGCGCCTGTCGCGGTCTCCTGGGGACCGCGCTACCTGCATTCGACGGGCCAATTCCATAAAGGCGGCCCGAACACGGGCGTTTTCTTGATTCTCGGCGAATCTGAGAAGACAAAACTGGCCCTGCCCGGAAAGCCATTCTCTTTTGGCGAACTGTGCCGCGCTCAAGCTCGGGCGGACGCCGCCGTTCTGTTGTCTTCGGGGCGGCGGCTTGTGCGTATTGAATTTGGCAATGCTGTCGCTGAGGGCTTGCGCGCGCTCACCAACGCGCTGGCCGACACTCAGGTGGTTGCTCCTTGATGAAGCTCACGCCGAAGGAGCTGCGGGCTCGGGCTGGACAGGTGCGCCTCGTGCTGACCGACATCGATGGCGTTCTGACCAGCGGGGAGATCTATCATTTTGTGGACACGACGGGCGAACTCGTCGAATTCAAGGGCATCCACGCCCAAGACTCCATTGCGATGGCATGGCTGAACGAGTGCGGGTTGGCCACCGGCGTGATCAGCGGGCGCGTGTCGAAAGGCACGGACGCGCGCCTGCGTCTGCTCAATGTTAAATATATATACCAGCATCGGCTTGACAAGGCCGTGGTTTTAGCCGAGATCTGCTCCAGAGAAAAAGCCCCTTTGGAGCAGATAGCGTATATGGGCGATGACCTCCCGGACCTTGCTGTCATGTCCCGCGTCGGACTTGCGGTTGCACCCGCCAACGCGCGACCCGAGGTGAAAACGGCGGCGCACTGGGTCACGAAAGCGCGCGGCGGCGACGGAGCGTTCCGCGAACTCGTCGAAGTCATCCTTCGCAGTCGGGGGCTGTGGGAGGCGATTCTAGGCAAGTACCGTGTTGACGAGGGCCTTAGGCCCACGCTAAAATCAAAAGGAACATGATCGACCTCTTCGGCCTCGACAAGCAGGCGGATCTCCCGCCTGAACAAGGACCTTCTCCGGAGATGCTCGATTCCGCAGAACCACCCACCGTGCGCGCGGCTCAGGCGCCTGTCGTGCGCGGCGCGCGCAAACTTTGGGCTTTTCTGCTTATGCTCGACTCCCTATTCGTGCTCATGTTTGCCGGCGCTTTGGCCGCGAAGATGTACCAGCATTGGGAGGCCCCCGCGGTCGTGCTCAGACCGGGCCCGCGTCGTCGTCCGCCGCCGCCCGTACTCAGCCCCATAGCGCCCGAGCCGGCGGCCGTCGTAGCGCCCGTCGTCGAGGAGAGCGCCGTAGGCATTGCCAAAATCGTCGCCACAAGCGCAGCGGAACCGGTTGCGCCAATTCCGCCGCGGCCTTCTCCGCTCAAGGTTCAGGCGATGCCCACAGAGTTTAAGATATACGCCCCCAAGGCGAAAGCCGTCGAGCTCGTTGGCGCATTCCTCGTTCGAGATCGGCGCAAGGCCATGACCCGGCGTAACGACGGTGCCTGGACCGTTGCGGTGTATCTTAACCCCGGCGTCTATCGCTATTATTTTTTCGTGGATAAGAAAAAACAACTGGATCCGGAGAACCCGCGTTCGGCAAAGGGATATTCTCTTCTGACCTTGGGTCCATAATATTCCACGCGCAATGCCCGGCCGCAACAGCTTCCGTATTGATTCCGTAACAGGTCCGCGTTACACTTTTCGCAATGCGCGCCTCGGATTTTCGGGACCAGCGCAGCCTTGATGAACAACCTCGCGATGAGACGACTTTCTCCGGCCATGACTGCGGTCTTTCTCATGGTTGCGTTTGCGTCCGTCTCCGCGGCGCCGCCGCTGCGCACCGCTCATACGGCCACATTGCTGGCCAACGGCGACGTGCTTATTGCCGGCGGCGTGGATGAAAACGGGATTGTCCTCGACAACTCAGACCTTATCGCCACCGCGAACAATTCTGTTATTAACTCCAGCCTTAACCTAATGTCCGTGCAGCGCGCGTCGCACACCGCGACCTTGTTGCCTAATGGCTGTGTGCTTGTCGCCGGCGGAAACCGTGGCACTTCGAGCGCCCCGGTGCCCACAAACCAAGCTGAAATCTACAACCCACAGACACGTCTTTGGAGCCTCACAGGATCGATGGGTGCTTCCCGTTACAGCCATACCGCGACCTTGCTCTATGACGGCCGGGTTCTGATCTGCGGTGGCCAGTCAGCCGGCGATGCGGCGCTCAGCTCCTGTGAGTTGTATGATGCGACCAGCTGTAATGCCGGATCATTCGTGTCCGCGCCGCCTCTTCTACAGGCGCGCCATAATCATGCGGCCGTTTTGCTGACGGACGGGAAGGTCTGGTTTGCGGGCGGGCGCAACCCCTTGGCCGTGGCGACGGGCGGCTATCTGCCGACGACGGAGCGCTATGACCCGGTCAGCAACGCATTCCAGTCCGCCTCCCCGCTGATCGAGGCCCGCTCCCAGCACTCCGCGACTTTGCTGGGCGACGGCAAGGTCCTCGTCGTCGGCGGCTACAATGCCCGCAATGTGTTCGCCAATAACGGCATCACCGAGAGCGCTGAGATCTACGACCCGATCTCAAATAGCGTCACGCCCGCGGGCGCTATGAGCACTCGCCGCCAGTCGCATACATCCGTGCTCTCCGCTAATGGCGAGGTCTCAATTTTCGGCGGCCTGGGCAATATCACGACCACCTATATACTTGGCTCAGCGCTGAATCTGACCGGCAATACACTCAAGCCCGGCAGTGTGCTGAACGTGGGGCCCACGTTGACGATCACTCCCTCAAACATTGAGTTTGATATCGATTTCCTGCTCAACAAACCCGTCATCGGCCGGATCGCAGATGGCGAGGTCTGGCTATCCTCGCCCTCGGTCATGCCGGCGTGGGGCGCTGTCCGCTTCACACCGGCGAGTGAGATAACCCCCACGATCGGCCTGAGAATTGACCTTGCCAATTCCTCGGTCGGCTGTCGTCTTCCCGGCAACGATCCCTGCGGCAATATTCTAAAGACACCTGCACTATTTAAGCAGACGCAGGGAAATGTCGTTTTTTACCCGCGCGTCGGCGTTGCGTTTGAGGGCAGTCCGAACACCAATGCTAGTAGTATAGCTTTCACCCCAACGCCGATCAATCAAGGAGCTCCGATCGCGACACTAACAAGTTCGAATTTCACAGCGAACGTGACGGTCTTGATGGATAAGGCGTTCGATGGTCATAACATAAAATCGGGCACACTCAATTTGACGAATGCCACGCTCATAAAACCCGGCAATTATACTGTGGATCTCACGGGCGGTCAGGCAATTTTACCTGCGGATATCGGAATCGTACTCGATCCAACAACGGGCAACGCTACAGCCACATTCATGAACCTCCGCTTCAATAGTCTCACGGGCAATATCACATTCACGAGCGTTACCCAAGACCAGGAATTTACTTCCCCGCAGACTAGCCCGATGACCATAACCGCAACGGCCAACATGTCCTATGCCACTGATGGCGCGAATCTCGTTGGCGAGACTTTTATCGTCGATGTCGCCACGGTCGTCATCCGCAAGATGGTGTTCGCCGATACCGAGACGTACACCCCTAAGACAAATTCTTGGGTCTTGGCACCTCGCGGGAGCTTCGCCGACCTGCATCGCTACGGCCACTCCGCGACCTTGCTGCCCAACAACGATACGTTATTCTACGGCGGCAGCGCCTGCGCCGCGCCTGCCTGTGCCACGCAAGTCGCGACCTCGATCTCCATGGTCCAGGAATTATATTCGGAAAAAAACTTCGCTATAGCGCCCGGCCTCGCGGCCAATCAGCGCGCCTTCCACACCTCGACCTTGTTGCCCAACGGCGACATCCTGGTCGCCGGCGGCACGAACGGCCCCAGCATCCTCAACAACGCCGAGCTTTTCAGTCCGACCTCGGAAACCTTCGCGCCGACCGCAGGCCCGATGCGCCATGTTCGCGACCTTCACACGGCGACCTTGATGCCCAACGGCCGCGTTCTTCTCGCCGGCGGCTTCACGACGAACGAGACGAGCACGGGCTCGACGAACACAGTCGAGATATATTACCCCGACACGCGGCGTTTCATCGAGACGACCCCGATGATCAGCTCGCGGAGCAACCACGGCGCCATTCTGTTGCCCGATGGACGCATATTCACGGCCGGCGGCTTCGGCGCCGGAGATGTGATTACGGCTACTGCGGAGATATACATCACGACCGAAAGCCGTTGGATACCGTCTACGCTCATGCCCGTTGCGCGCGCCATCCACGCGACGGTCCAGCTCAAGACGGGTAAAATATTGCTCATCGGCGGCGTCAATGCCGACGGACCCTTAAACTCGGCCGTTCTTTACGATCCGGCCGCGAATTCATGGAATGCCCTGGCGACGATGCCGACGGCGCTGCGCTCGCTGACGGCGACGTTGCTCTTTGACGGACGCGTCCTTGTCGTGGGCGGCAACGACGGTTTTGGCGAGGCCAATAAGTCATTTATTTATAATCCGCTCAACAACACATGGGCGCCGACGCACCCTAATCCCTTGCTCGAGCCGCGCTTCAACCATACGGCGACCTTGTTGCCCAATGGAAACGTGATGATCAGCGGCGGCTCTCAGCGGTTTGGAAATGTGCCTAAGTCCATCGAGGTTTTCCATGTGAATGGGAGCTCCTGGGTGTCGGGCGGGGGTACCGACGGAGTAAAATTCGCCGATGGCGGGCGCGCCTTTCATACGATGACCTTGGCGCTGAACAACAAGATCTACGCCATCGGCGGCAGTAACGGCGCCATCGGCGGGGTCGGTGTTGCTCTGTATAATACGGCCGAGGCTGGATTCTTCGGCTCGACGGCGGATAGCTTTTCAAAAGACGCGCCGCCGAGCGCCCGCAAGTCGACCATAACGACGAGTTATCCAACACCCTTGCAATCGAGTTCGCCTCTGATAGTCAATGGGAATCGATTTCGGGGGAGGACGGACGCCTCCGGCGGCGGGTCCGCCTCCGCGAACTCCGCCTCCGGCTACCCGCGTTTGATCCTTCAGCAGGTTGACGGCTCCGGAGGTTCTTCCTCCCAATCAAACGGCGGCTTTGCCGTTGACCTCTCCACGCAGATATTCTTGCAGCTGCTCAACAAGGCGACACTCGATACAGCTCTGACTGTCGCCTTGCCGCAGACGTCTGGAGAGTTGCCCTTGGGCTGGTATGCTTTACGCACGGGCGCCAACGGCATCTATTCCGACGCCAAGATGATTTCTGTCGGCCCCCCTAAACCGATCCTCGCTCCCGTGAACATGACGGGCGTGGCCGCGGGAATCTCCTCAATGACCTGGAGTTGGGATTCCATCTCCGGCGTGGACGGCTACAATGTCTACAATGCGACAACGGGAATCTTCATCAGTTCGTCTCCCGTCTCCTTGATGCCGCGCGCAACCTTTATCCAGACGGCGCTCGATCCGGGTGCCACAACCTCTATCCTTGTCGCCGGCTACACGCTCTCAGGCGACGGCCCGCTGAGCAGCGGGGCCACCGCGCACACTTTAAACAGCATCAGCGTCAGCCTTTCGACCACGCCTTTGACCGTGACGATCTCCTCCGTCGCCGCCACGAATCTGCTCATTTCTTGGAGTACGAATAGCGTCACGACAGCGGGCACGATCTATGAAGTTTCGCAGTCAAGCGATGATTTCATCACCTCATTTTCCACTCCCGTGCCCACAAGTTTTAATCTCACGAGCACCTTTACGGCCATTGCCGGGCTTTCCGTGAACACCACCTATTACTTCCGTCTGCGCGCCTTCCAGCCGTTGACCCAGCTCGTCGCCTTTTCCAACAGCGTAACGACCATCACCTTAAACGGCGGCGCTGCGAAGGGCTCGATCGCGGGCCCGCTCAAATCCAACTCGCAACTCTCGGGCACCTTGGGCAACGGTCGCCGGGTTTTGTTGCGCGCCTCCGCCAACGCCTTCCCAAGCGAGGTGACGGTCACCATTTCCTCGTTCAATGCAGTCAGCCTTTGCCCGAACTCCGCCAATATCGCCTTTGCGATCACCAATGCTCCCGCGTTCCAGCCCACCGGCAGTCTGTATCTCACCTTCGGCTTTACGCCGGCCGAACTCGGCTCAGTTGAGGTCAACCGCGCGCTGCTCCTGCGCTATGATCCGGGCAGCGGCGCCTGCGTGCCGCTCGAGACGACCATAGACGCGGCCAATGGAGAGATGACCGCGCGCATCAATCACTTCTCCTTATTCCAGGTGGGATCGGTGCCGCTGGCGACGACGACGGCTGTCGCGCGCCTCTATCCAAATCCTTATTACGCCGGTCGCGACGGCTTTGTCACGATTGATACCCTCCCTCCCGGCGCCCGCGTACGCGTCTTTACTTTGCGCGGCGAACTGACGCTCGATGTCAAGGCGAACTCCTCAGGCCTGGTGACCTGGAGCGGCAACAACGGCGCCGGTCGTGCGGTGGCAAGCGGAGTGTATCTCGTGCTGGTTGAGTCGGGAGGAACCAAGAATCTCATTAAGCTGGCGGTGATTCGATGAGGGGATTCTATGCCGCTTTCACCGGCATATTGCTCGCAGGTCCCGTGAGCGCCGGCGACTTCGGCCGCGCCGCCGTGGGCACGACAGGCTCTGATTTTCTGCTGTTCGACACGAGCGCTCGCGGCATCGCGCTTGGCGGCGCCTACTCCGCGGCGACCAATGACGCCTCTTCGATCTATTGGAACCCGGCCGGACTAGCGCAAGTGCCCCGCTTCTCGGCCACAGTCCTTCACTCGCAGTACATCGCCGGCATCACCTACAACGCCTTATCCCTCGCACAGCGCGTGAATGCTTCTTCCGTATTGGCCTTGGGCGCGCGCTATCTCGATATCGGCGCGATCACGCGTACCGATATCAACGCCGTCAAGCAAGGCGAGTTCCATCCGAGATCCTACCTTGTCGAACTTGGTTGGGGGCAGTCCATCGACGACCTATCCGATAGCGAGGTGGATGTCGCAATCGGCGTGAGCGTTAAATTTTTGCGCACTGACCTCATTTCCAGCGCAAACGCCTATGGCGGCGACTTTGGCGTGATTTCGCGTTTCTATGGCGCGTCGCAGACCTATGATCTCTCGCTGGCGGCCCAGAATTTCGGCAGCGGCCAAAAATTCGACACCGTACGCGACACCTTGCCCGCGCGCGTGCGTTTTGGCGGCGGCGTGCGTCCAGTCATGCCGCTCCTGCTCACAATTGAATTGATCGCCCCCATCAACAACGCCCCGTATGGCGCGGCAGGCATCGAATATACCGCCGCTCTTCGGGAAGATATGCAGGGGATGCTGCGCGCCGGCCTCAACACGCAGACCTACGACACGCTGGGACCAGCCTCGATGGCGACTGTCGGTGTCGGCCTGACTCTCTCGGATCTGAGCTTTGACTACGCGTTTGCGCCGACGGGAGAATTGGGCGCGCAGATTCATCGTATTTCAGTCAGCTTCAACCTGCCCGCGAAAACTTCCCAGCGCTATCGGGAGAGGTAGAGTTGACGCAATTATTTTTGCGCCAACTCATAGCATCGAAGCGGATCCGGAGCTAGAGCCAATCGGCGGGGATGGTTGCCTCGGCGAGCAAAGGCAATGTTGAATCTTTGGCGCTGACGATCAATTCAGCCGGCGGAATTGGCCAGGAAATGCCGAGCGCCGGGTCGTTCCAGCGGATGCCGCGGTCGTAAGCCTTGCTCCAGTAGCCGGTGACCTTGTAGGTCATGTCCGCGCTGTCGGACAACGCGCAGAAGCCGTGCGCAAATCCTGCGGGGATCCAGAACATCCGGTTTTTAGAGTCATCAAGTTCGATGGCGGCTGATTTTCCAAACGTGGGAGATTCGCGGCGCAGGTCCACGACGGCGTCAAAAACGCGGCCGCGCGAGCAGCGCACGAGCTTGCCGATCGCCTGAGGGGGGATCTGATAATGGAGGCCGCGCACCACGCCTTTTTTCGAGCGCGACAGGTTATCTTGAAGAAGCGGCGGCAGACCTGCCTGCGCCCAATCATCGGCGCGAAACGCCTCGAAGAAGAAGCCGCGTTCGTCCGGAAAAAAAGGACCTTCAACGAGCAATAGGCCGTCCATGCCGCCGTACGGGGTAAAGGCGAGCCTCATTGGGCGGAGACGGCAGGCGTCCGTCGTTGACGCCAGAAATCCTGCCCCTCCGGCGGGAGCGTGTAGACGGGATCCAAGTACTCGTAACGGCGAGTGAGCGCGTCTTCGTCGTCGCTCTCGATGCCGGTGCGGTAGCTCTTGGTCCAGTAAGAGATTCCCTTAACCCGGTCGTAGTCGGCCGGTTGATGGATCCAGCGCTTGCCGACATACGGCACGTCCACGGTCACGCGCGGCGTGGCGAAGCCGGGCAGGTAGCCCATGATATCGTGCTGGAGCTTCATGCCTTCGTCAATGGAGAGGCGCCAGTGCTCGGAGTTGGGGATCATGTCGGCCATGTAGAAGTAGTACGGCATTATTTTTGCGTGGTCGAGAAGCAGGAAGCAGAGTTCAAGGAGATCTTTTTGCGTGCTGTTGACCCCGCGCAGCAAAACGCCTTGATTGCGTACGTCGCGAAAGCCCATGTCAAGCAGCTTGCGCACGGCCTTGCCCACGAGCGGCGTCACCTGCTGGGCGCAATTGACGTGCGTGTGCACGGCGATGTCGATGCCGCGCGCGCGCGCGACCTTGGCGATCCTTTCCAGGGCCTTAAGCACCTCGTCCTGCAGGAAGTGCTGGGGCAGGCCTTGGAGGCCCTTGGTGGCCAAGCGGATGTCACGGATATTGGGAATGTCCATCAAAGACATCAGGAATGTTTCGAGCTGGATGATCGGGACATTGGCGATGTCGCCGCCGGAGACGACCACGTCGCGCACGCTCGGCGTCTGGCGCAGGTAGTCGAGCATAGCGTCATAGCGCTCTTTGGGAGCGTGCTCAAACTTGTGTTTTTCGACCTGGGGCACGGAGTTGCCGACGAGGTCCATGCGCGTGCAGTGGCCGCAGTATTGCGGGCAGGTGGCGATCATCTCGGCTAAGACCTTGGTGGGATAGCGATGCGTGAGGCCTTCTCGAGCCCACATCTCCGACTCATGCAGGCTGTCCCTGCTCGCTTTGGGATGGTTGGGCCATAGAGGATGACGATCCGACAGGATCGGAATCATGTAGCGGCGGACGGGGTCGTTCTTGAGGTCATGCTCATCCATCGTATTGAGCATTTGCGGGGGGATGAGCAGGGACATCGTCGCTTTTTCGCGTTGATCTTTCAGGATATCGTCGGCGAGTTCGTCCGTCAGGAGCGGGCCGAACGCCTCCTTGAGATCTTTGATGTTTTTAGCCGAGTGCTGGCGCTGCCACAGCGCTGACTCCCACTGTTGGACAGTGACGCCTCGATAGCCGGGAAGTCGAGTCCAATCCGGCTCGCGGAATTCCCGTTTAAGCGGATATTGGAAAGGTTGGCGGGAGGCGTCCGCCCTGACGATCTTGGACATGGAGGGATTCTAGCAAAAAGGTCGTCTTTGCCTTAGCGTCAGAGCGAGACCTCCTTTGCGTACCCATTCTGGAGATACCAGTCTACGGCGTCCTTGAATGCCGTCGACGCCGGCCGCGGCGAAAATCCAAGTTCACGCTTGGCCTTGTCTGAGGAGAACCACATGTAGCGCTTGGCCATCCTGATTGCATCGAGCGGGGCCAATGGGACAGTGCCGCGCAGAACCGCGAGCGCTGTATCCATCGCGCCGAAGGCATAGGCCACCGCATAGGGCGTTTTAAATTTCGGCCCCGGCCGTCCGCTTACCGCGGCAAGCAGATCAAGGGCCTGTTTCAGCGTCAGGTTGTCGCCGCCCAGGATGTAGCGTTCTCCGAGGCGGCCCTTCCGGGCCGCGAGCCAGTGGCCGAGCGCGACGTCTTCGACATGAACAATATTCAATCCGGTGTCGATGTAGGACGGGATGCGGCCATTGAGAAAGTCGACGACCAGCTTGCCTGTCGGCGTCGGTTTTCTGTCGTAGGGGCCGATGGGCGCCGCGGGATTGACGATGATGATAGGAAATCCATTTTCGTGGGCGAGCTTTCTGGCCAATGCGTCCGCCAGATATTTTGATTTCTTGTAATGCCCGACGATTTCTTTGAGCGAGGCGTATTCGTTTTCCTCATCAACCGGCGTCTTGTCCTCTGGAAGCTTCACCGCCGCGACCGAGGAGCAATGCACGATCTTTTCAGCGCCGGCTTTGGCCGCCGCGCGCAGGACGATCTCTGTTCCGGCGACGTTGGCTTGGTACATCGCGTCGGGGTTTCGAATCCATATTCGGTAGTCGGCGGCGACATGAAAAACATAACGGCAACCGGCGACGCCGGCCTCGATTGCCGCCTGATCCGTCAGGCCGCCTTCGATGATCTCGATGTTGAGGCCGTCGAGATTTCTTCGATCGCCGCCCTTGCGGGCGAGCGCTTTGACCTTCAGCCCCTGTTTAAGGAGCAAACGGCAAAGATTCGCTCCGACGAAGCCGGTGCCGCCGGTGAGGAAGGCGGAGTCCACTAACGCTTCGTTCCGGTCAGCGTCTTGCCTTCAGCGCTCGCGACCTGCTCATCGTAGGTGCCGCTGCGATCATAGGACAGCGAAACTTTTTTCGGCGCCTTGATCGAGGCGAAATCCGCGACGAGCTCAAAAAAACTCGAGAAGCTCGAAAACGCGTCGGCGACCGAGGTGGGCTCAAAACCGCAGTGAGTCATGCAGTTGAGGCATTTCGGATTGCCTGATTTGTGGCCATATTTGGACCAGTCCGTCGTTTTAAGAAGCTCGGCATAGGTCTTCGCGTACCCGCCTTGGTTCATCAGATAGCAGGGGCGCTGCCAGCCGAAGACGTTGCGCAAGGGGTTGCCCCACGGGGTGCAGTCGTACTGACGCTTGCCCTCAAGAAAGTCCATGTAGAACGGAGAGTGGTTGAAGGCCCACCCCTTTTGACGCCAATCCTTGAGCGCCTCTTTGAACCACGCCTTCGATTGCTCCTGCTTGAGAAACAACTGCTGTTCGGGCGCTTTCTCGTAGGCGTAACCGGGGGAGATCATCATCCCATCGAGGCCCAGCGCCATATTCGCATCGAAGAATTGGCGAAATTCAGCTGCGTCCTCGCCTTGGAAAATCGTGGAGTTCGTCATCACGCAGAAGCCTTTTGATTTGGCGAGCTTGATGGCGGACAGCGCGGTCTTGTACACGCCCTGCTGGCAGACCATCCGGTCATGAGTTTTTTCCACGCCATCGAGGTGGACGGAGAAGATGAGATAGGCGGAGGGCTTGAATTTATGAAGGTTCTTTTCCAGGAGAATCGCATTCGTGCACAGGTAGACCGGCTTCTTGCGCGCGACCATGCCCGAGACGATCGCCTCGATCTCCGGGTGGATCAGCGGTTCGCCGCCGGCGATGGAGACAACGGGCGCGCCGCACTCATCCACGGAATCAAAACACTCCTGCGGAGTCATGCGCTTGCGCAAAATATCGGTCGGATACTGGATCTTGCCGCAGCCGGCGCACTCAAGGTTGCAGGCGAACAACGGCTCGAGCATCATGACGAGAGGATATTTTTCCACACCCTTTATTTTTTGGGTGAGGAGGTACTTGAACACCGAGAGTTGGGCGGGCAGCGACATGGCCATGATTTTAGTCTCCTAAGGACGCAGCGGCGTCATAAATCGCTCATTTATTTCGTTGCACTTCCTGAGATTGCGCCGCGTGGACGAGGCCCGAGGCGAGAGCTTTGCGGTAGATGCCCAGAGCCTGAAGCGGAAAGTTGTTGCGGTACATCGTGTACTCGAGATAGTAGACTTTGGGAAATCCTGTTCCCGTGAACCCCGCTTCATCCCAGGTGCCGTCCTGGCGCTGGGTCGCGAGAAGATGCTCGACGCCGCGGGCGACGTGGGGGCCGTAGTCGCCCACGGCCATCAGTGCCATAATGGCCCATGCGGTCTGCGACGGCGTGGCGGGCCCTTGGCCTTTGAGCGAGGGGTCGTCGTAAGTGGCGCATGTTTCGCCCCAGCCGCCGCTTGGCAATTGGACGCTCTTGAGCCAAGCCGTGGCGCGTCGCGCAAACGGCTGGTTCATGCTTTCGCCGATCGCGGCGAGGCCGCGCAGGGCCTGCCAGGTTCCGTAGATATAGTTGACGCACCAGCGGCCATACCAGGAACCGTCGGTTTCCTGCTCGGCTTTGACGAACTTGATCGCCTTGGCCGCCACGGGATAGGAGGAGTCATAGCCGCAGTAGCCGAGCAGTTCGAGAACGCGCGCCGTGATGTCGGCCGTGGGAGGATCGATCATCGCATTGTGGTCGGCGAAGGGAATCTTGTCGAGGATCGCTTTTGTGTTTTCTTTGTCGAAGGCGGCGAAACCGCCCGTGACCGACTGCATCGACAAAAGCCAGTTGAGGCCGCGCAGGAAGGATTTTTCACGGATCTGCGCGTTGGGCTCCTCGAGGTGCACATGGCGCAGGGCCAAAAGAACCATCGCGGTGTCATCCACATCGGGGTAGAAGGCATTATGGAACTGGAAGTGCCAGCCGCCGGTGGGGCCCTTGGGGTTGGTGACCGACCAATCACCGCGGACGGAAATTTCCTTGGAAATCACCCACTGCGCCGCCTGCGTGAGAGCCGGGTGCGAGCGATCAAGCCCGGATTCAGCGAGGGCGATCATCGTGATTGCCGTGTCCCAGACAGGCGAGCGCGAGGGTTGGTAGCGCGTGGAGTCCGAGCCGGGCATTTCAAGGCGATCGAGTTCCTGGAGTTGGGCCACGAGGCGCGGATCGGTGTCGGGATAGCCCAGGCACTTCATCGCCATGATCGAGTTGGCGATGCCCGGATAAATGGCGCCGAGGCCGTCGCTCTCTTGCAGATGTTCAAGAAGCCAGTCCTCGGCGAGGCGCAGGGACCAGACGCGGATCCAGTGGCCGCCCCTGCCTTCCATGCCCTTAAGGAACGAGTCCCACAGAAGAAAGAAGGACGTCCAGGATATCCAGGAGTGGGGGGCGACCGCCTCGGAGAGGGGGATGTGGCGGCGGCTGTCGGGAAACAGCTCGTCGATCGTCGCGTGCGCGGGACAAGGGATGGCGGGCTGGAACGCCCAGACAATTGAGAGCGGCACGATGATCGAGCGCGTCCACGCCGACATTTCGTAGAGGTTGAAATAGAACCAGTTCGGAAACAGCATGATCTCAGGCGGGATCGTGGGCACGCCGCGCCAGTCGTACTGGCTGAAGAGCGCCAGGTAGAATTTGGTGTAGGTGTTGGCCTTGTGGATGCCGCCCAAGGCTTTGATGCGTTGGCGCGCGTTCTGAAGGCGGGGATCTTGCGGGGAGTGTCCGGCGAATTTCAACGCCCAGTAGGCTTTGACCGTGGCGGAGATCTCCGAGGGGCCGTTGTCGTAGATCGGCCAGCCGCCGTCGGGGTTTTGCTTGCTGAGAATATGGTTGGCCAGACGGCGGATTTTGACGGAATTTCCGCGGCCGAGGAAGTTCAGCAACATGATCGTATCGGAGTCAATCGTTGAGTCTCCGAAAATGGGACCGCACCAATAGCCGTCTTCCTGGTTCTGTAGACGCAACAGCGCTTCCTGTGAGCGCCGGATCGCGTCTCTCAAGCGTTCGGGAGCTTCCTGATCTGTGGAAGCGCGGTGAGCGCCGGGGCGAATGCTGTCAAGCAGATCGACAGGTTTTCGATTGCGACCGAGCGTGAGCCAGCCGGATACCCTATTCTTAATCACTCCCGTTATTATAACATGGACGGGGTCCGGACCAATGAGGCATAATCGGGCCTCGTTCGACGGAGAACAAAGGAGATGCCATGACTTTTCGCCAAGTCGCCGTTGTCGCGATGATTGTTTTGAGCGCCGCCTGCGGTCCGAAAGAACCGGTGGTCAAGATTGCCGTGGCGGTGCCGCTGACGGGCGACATGGGCACGGAAGGCCAGGGTCTGCGCCGCGCCGTTGAGATGGCGGTCGAAGAAGCCAACGCCGCCAAACGTTTTCCTTATAAGCTCGTCGCCGCGCCCTATGACGACCGCGCCGATCCCAAAGAGGCGGTCAACGTCGCCAACCTGATCATCTCGGACCCGCGCATTGTCGCGGTCATCGGCCACTACAATTCCGGATCCGCCATTCCCGCCGCGAAGGTCTATGCGCGCGCGCCCGTGGCCATGGTTTCACCTGCGGCGACAAATCCCGAAGTCACAGCTCAGCAGAACTCTAAAGATTGGTCCGGCCCGCGCATGGTGTTCAGAGTCGTGCCGACCGATGACGTTCAGGGCGCTTACGCCGCGATGTTCGCTTACAATAAACTTGGCAAGCGACGCATTTCTTTATTGCACGACAAGAGCCCTTATGGCCAGGGCCTTGGCGAGCAGTTTAAAAAGGGCTTCCTGGATCTTGGCGGCGTGATCATCAGCGAGGATGGAGTTTCCGTTGGAGATAAGGATTTCAAGGCGCTTCTCACCAAGATCAAGGGCGACAAGGAAAAACCCGAAGGCATCTACTTCGGCGGCCTGTACACTGAGGCGGGTCTCATTCTCAAGCAGATGCGCGAGCTGGGCATGAAGGATCCCTTTGTGTTCATCTCGGGCGATGGAGCCAAGACCTCGAGCATCTTCGACGTGGCTGGCGATGCGGCCGATGGGGCGTACCTCTCAATTGTGGGCGTGCCGGTCGAGGAGCTGCCGAGCGCTGTCGCCTTCATCGGCGCTTATAAGAAGCGTTGGACTGGATCAGGGGAGGATCTGAAGCCTTTTGACCATTTCGGCTACGAGGCCGCTCAAGTCATTTTCGCGGCGATGGAACGAGCGGGCAGCCCGGACCGAGTGAAGATCATTGATGAGCTCAAGAAGACAAATTACACCGGCGTGCTTGGCACGACGACGTTTGACGCGAAGGGCGATACTCTCAACAAGATTGTCACGATGACGCGCGCTGTCGCCAAGGATCGATCTTTCCCATCCGTCAAATAGACGAGTGCTGATCCAGCAGGTCGTCAATGGCTTGAGCTTGGGCGCCATCTATTCGCTCATCGCTCTGGGCTATACCCTCGTCTACGGCATCCTCACGATGATCAACTTCGCCCACAGCGAAGTGCTCATGCTCGGCGCGTTTATCGCGCTGGGCCTGGCTTCGTTGCTTCCCGCAGTCTTCGGCACGGGCGTTGTCGGCCTTGTCGCCATGTTCATGCTGAGCATGGCGGGTGCTGGCGTCATCAACGTGATCGTCGAGCGCTTTGCCTATCGTCCCTTGCGGCATGTCTCGAGGCTAGCGCCCTTGATCTCCGCGATCGGCGTTTCCATTATCCTGCAGAACGGCGTTTTTTTGTGGATCAGCACGCAGTCCTTGCCGTTCCCGGCGCCTGTCGCGATCGTTGCGATCAATGTCTTCGGCGCCACGGTCAGCGCTTTGCAGATCATCATCCTCGCGACGGCTCTCTGCCTGATGGCCCTGCTCCACTTCTTCGTCGAGCACAGCAAGCTCGGCAAAGCGATGCGCGCCTGCTCCGATGATATTGAGACGGCGAGTCTCATGGGAATCAACCCCAATTACATCATCGCGTTGACCTTCTTCGTGGGCGGCGCGCTCGGCGGCGCCGCGGGGGCGCTCTACGGGATGAACTACGGTTCGATCAAATATAATCTCGGTTTTCTGCCGGGCGCCAAGGCCTTCACGGCGGCGGTGCTCGGCGGCATCGGCAATATTCGCGGTGCCGTCCTGGGAGGTTTCATCCTTGGATTTCTTGAGGTTTTCGCTTCCGGATACATTCCCAATGGCGCGCAGTGGCGAGACGTTATTACCTTCACGGTACTTATCTTCGTTCTTATCGTCCGCCCGGCTGGTCTTATGGGCACCAAGATCGCAGAAAAAGTCTGAGATGATGAAAATTCTTCACCGGCGTCAGGCACCGTGGATGGCTCTGGCCCTTGCCGTTGCCTTCCCGTTGATCGCGGGGGCCAGCGGCGCGAATTATCTTGTGCGAGTGGGCGGCGTCATCGGTTTATTCATGCTTCTGGGGCTTGGGCTGAACTTTACGCTCGGCTATGCCGGTCTTTTTGATCTCGGCTTTATCGCTTTCTACGCCATCGGCGCGTACACGACGGCGATTTCGATGCGCGCGGGCATACCCCCGCCGCTGGCGCTTGCTCTTGCCGTTCTGGTCGCTCTTGGCCTGCGCGCTCTTCTTGGACTGACCATCCTCCGCTTACGCGGAGATTACCTCGCGGTCGTCACGATGGGCTTTGGCGAGATCACGCGCCTGAGCATCAATAATCTCGACGGACTCACCAACGGCCCCAAGGGCCTGCAGTTGGCGCCTTGGCGTCCTTTAAGTATTCTCTCCGCCGATCCGAACATTCAGTATTACTTTCTCATCCTATTTGCGGTCGCAGTCGGGGTTGTCGCTTCACGACGCTTGGAGAAATCACGTGTGGGCAGAGCCTGGGTCGCCATTCGCGAAGATGAGATGGCGGCCTACCTTTCCGGCATCCCGGTCCGCCGCTACAAGCTTTTGGCCTTCACGCTCTCCGCGGCCTATGCCGGCCTCGCCGGCGGCTTGTTTGCCCAGTGGGAGCAATTTGTCACGCCGGAGTCTTTCGTCTTTTGGGAATCGATTCTCGTGGTCTCCATCGTCGTGCTGGGCGGCATGGGCTCCATCCCGGGAGTGCTTGTCGGGGCACTTGTTCTTGTCGGCTTCCCGCCCCTGATGCAGTGGAAGCTCTCCGCCGATTGGATCAACTACCGCTACCTCTTCTTCGGGCTTATTCTGGTTCTAGTCACCTTGTTCCGGCCGCAGGGCCTGTTGCCTTCCTCGCGACGCGAGGCGGAGCCGACCGCGTGATGCGAAAAAACGCCGTCCTGCTCGAAGTCAAAGACCTGGCTCAGCATTTCGGCGGCCTCAAGGCGGTGGATCGAGTCAACCTCTCCATACGCGAGGGGGAGATCGTCTCCGTCATCGGCCCCAACGGCGCCGGCAAAACCACTTTCTTCAACGTGCTGACCGGAGTGTACCCCGGCACGCGCGGTGAGATCATATTCAACGGCGAAAATCTACGCGGCTTGGCAAGCCACGCGATCGTCGCGAAAGGAGTCGCGCGAACCTTCCAGAATATACGTCTCTTCGCGCATATGACCTCATTGGAAAATGTCATGGTCGGACGTCATGCGCGCACCAGCCAGTTTCTGCTCGGCCCGCTGCTGCGCACGGCTGCCTTCAAGAGGGAGGAACAGGCGGTCGCGGCCGGGGCCCGCGAGCTTCTCGAGTTCGTCGGTCTGCAATCCTTCGGAAACGAACTCGCCAAAAATCTTCCCTACGGCGCCCAGCGCAGGCTGGAGATCGCGCGCGCCCTGGCCTCCGAGCCTAGACTCCTCATCCTCGATGAGCCGACGGCGGGCATGAACCCGCTGGAATCGAAGGACTTGGTCGCACTCGTGCGCAAGGTCCGTGAACGCGGCGTCACGGTGCTGCTCATCGAGCATCAGATGCGCGTTGTCATGGACGTCTCCGACCGTGTCTTCGTCTTTGACTACGGCGTCAAGATCGCCGAAGGCACGCCCCACGAGATCGTGACCAACGCGCGCGTCATTGAGGCTTATCTCGGCAAGGAAAGCGTTTGATGACGACGCAATCGCCGGTGATGCTTGAACTTGCGGACGTGCATGCCGTTTACGGTGCAAAAATCCACGCGCTGAAAGGCGTCTCGCTGGAAGTGCGCGCGGGCACGGTCGTGGCTCTTATCGGCAACAACGGCGCTGGCAAGACCACGATCATGAAAACCGTGGCCGGCCTGCTTCGGCCGACGACGGGCAACGTGCGTTTTCAGGGCTACGACCTGCACGGCCTTCCGCCCGACCAGATCATGCGCCGAGGCATCTCTCTGGTGCCGGAGGGGCGGCGCATTTTCCCGCGCCTTTCGGTGATGGAGAATCTGGAGATGGGCGCTTACTCACGCCGCGAGAAAGACCTTGCGCAGGAGTACGACCATGTCTTTGAGCTCTTCCCGGTTCTCGGCCGGCGCCGTTCGCAATTGGGCGGCACTTTGTCCGGCGGGGAGCAGCAGATGCTCGCGATGGGCAGAGCGTTGATGTCCGCGCCCAAACTCCTGATGCTCGATGAGCCCTCGATGGGGCTAGCACCCGTGGTCGTGGATACGATCTTTGAGATCATCGCGCTGATCAACAAAGAAGGCGTTACGGTCTTTCTCGTCGAGCAGAACGCCAAGCGCGCCCTGCGCGCGTCCGCGCGCGCCTACGTGCTTGAGACCGGCACGATCGCGGCCTCCGGCGAAAGCGCCGCTTTGCTCCAGGATCCCGCCGTGCAGAAAGCCTACCTCGGCATGAATTGAGGGTTGTGACAAGAACAGGGCGTTCCGGAGATGACCCCCTCTGTGATAGCGCGAGTCCTTCCGAAGCCCTACTTCTTCGCCTATCCTGGGCGTGCCGTCAGCGCCGAATTCCGTATCACGCTTATCCGCCAGCTGACGGAGCCCGTCGTAGCTGTCTCAGCATCGCTTTAGGTTACCCCGACGGAGAGTGGGCGGTCTACCGTCAACTGGCGGATAAGCGTGTTCTCCGCTCTGGTGCAGCGCCTTTAACGGACGGCGCGCGCCGGGCGTTACAATTGCAGTGACCTGAGGAAGTCTGGTCGAAGGACCTCCGTCCAGGGCAGGAGGTGAATTCCACCGCCAAGAGATAGCTTTTCATGGCCTCCATAAAGGACAAAGCCTTGGCGCAGCCCGAGGTCTGCGCGGCACTGGCGCAACGCTTGAAGCGACTGGGTGGATGGCGCGCCGCCGAGCTTGATCTCGACTGCGGCCTTCCGCTTGCCGTCGTCGATGATGAGATCGACTTCCGCGCCGGCCTGGGTTCTCCAGAAATAGGGCCGGGCGTCAGGTCTCTCCAGTGCCAGTTGGCGCACGATTTCCTCGATGATCAGGCCTTCCCAGGACGCGCCTCTTCTGGGCCAAGTCTCGAGCTGGGCGGGAGAGGAGAGGCTCGCCAAATGGTGCAGCAGTCCGGTGTCCCTGATGTAGAGCTTTGGGCTCTTGGTCAGGCGCTTGCCGATATTGACGAAATAGGGCGGCAGGCGCCGGATTAGGAAGGCCCCTTCGAGCGTGTCGAGGTAGTCGCTGACGGTGCGATGCGGCAGCGCCAGGGACTTGCCGATTTCAGAGACGTTGAGTAGATTGCCGTGCACCTGCGCCAGCATCTGGCTGAACCGCAGGAGCTGCAAGACCGGAACGCGCAAGCCCAGCGCCGGGATGTCGCGTTCCAAGACCGTGCCGAGATAGCTCCCAATCCAGTCCGCGCGCTGCGGCTGGCTCTTGATGTGGTAGATCGGAGGGTAGCCGCCCCAGAACCAGCGGTCCTGGTGCCACGCCGGCTTTTCGCGCAACTCGGAAAGGAGAAACGGCGTCAACTCGATGATCCCGACGCGGCCGGTCAACGTCTCGCCGGCCGTATTGAGCAGGCGGGGGTTCGCCGAGCCCGTGAGCACGTAGCGTCCAGGGCGGCGATCCCGATCTATAGCGTGGCGCAGGGCGGGAAAGAGCTCCGGCAGGCGTTGCGCCTCATCGATGGCGACACGGCGGGGATTGGCTTGGAGGAAGCCCGGGATATCGAAGGCGAGCGCTTGCAGATCGCCGGAGTGTTCGAGGTCCAGCTGTCGCCAGCCGCGTAGGCGGTCGCGGATGAGCGTGGTCTTGCCGCACTGGCGCGGGCCGACGATGAGGACCGCGGGGAAGGTCCGCAGTTTGGCCTCCAGCAGGGCTGCCGCAGCACGAGGTATCATGGGTAGTATATTTACATATTAATGACAAATTAACAACCCTTAATCTGCTCAACCACTGGCCGAGACGCTCCGACTGGCGGACTTCGGTTTCAACCTGACTAAAAAAATTGCTCTTCGTACACCGTCTTGTCACCGCTTTAAGTGATTCTTCACATATTTAGGAATCATGCCCTCAAAATAGGATTTCACGTCCTCCCATGAGATGGCAGCGAGCATCCGCGGCATCGGTTCCTTTTCGGCGTCATCGAAATACAATAGGGCTCGCGCCGCCTGCAATGGGAAATCCGTATGCAGGGGGAACTTTCGTCCCGCAGTGGCCATGACGCGGTTCAAACCCAACTGCTGACAGATCTCATAGAGGTCGATGAAGTCCTTTTTTGAGCCTCGGCCCAATACGGCGCTGAGCTTCATCGCCGCGATCTCTTCAAGTGAGGCTATGTCCAGTCCGAGCCAGGACTGAGGACGACACAAAGTCGCATAGTCATAATGGAACAGGCTCACCGCTGTCCCGCCGAGATTGAGGTGGCATGTCCCGTCCTTCGCTTCTTTGATATTGAGGGGGCCAGAGGTCTTCAGGGCATCAAACAAAGTCTGTCGCTGCTCCGCGCCGAGCGAGTTCTTGGCCGAGAACAGGTCAAGGTCCAGCGAAACGCGGTGGCCCAGCCGCAATGCCAAGGCGGTCCCTCCGGCAAGATGAAAATCCCTCGTCGCCGCAGCCAAGCGCACGGCGGCCGCATGACCGGCCTCATCAAGTACTTCTTCATGCCACTGCATAATCAGTCCTGCGCCAGGGGTCAGCGCGGCGCCAGGCCGCAAGAGGCAGAGGCGTCGCCTCGAAAACCAGCGACCAAAGTTTTCTCGATCGCGTCGACAGGAGGCGGCTTCCCTCCTCCATAATGACTCGCTGAATTTCCCGGCCCGGATAGCGTTTCAGCAGCCACCTTAGATCCTCGCGTCCGCCGCTTTCCAGCACCCGCGCGATGATCAGCATTCTGTCCTTGCCCACGTTGAGCGCTTTCGGCGCGTATTCCGGGAACAGCGGTTGCAAACGCCCCGGCAACGGCTGCGCTGACAGCGGTTCGCGCGCCAGACGCTCAACCGTCGCCTGGTCAAGCAGCCATTCCCCCAGAAGCATCTCGGGATTACCCAATAGACCGGCTTTCATAAGGCGGTATACTTGCCGCCGGGTCCGGTGCAGACGCTGGCATGCCGTCGTCACGGTCACCACACGGCGTGGAGGCTGTAGTCCCTTCTCCAGCCACAGCGCACCTCCAGCATCTTGCCCCATCTGTACATTTAAATTCATGTCCTATAGTATGACTCCAATAATTATTTACGTCAAGGGCACCGCTCGGGATCTAGAGAGCGTGCCGATCTTGGGGCTCGTCGAAAAGACTCTCGCCGGCCCCGAGGGGCCGCTGAACATCGGGACCTGCACCCTCGAGGAACTCCTCGCGGGGAAGATCCGGGCCCTCTACGACCGGCGCAAGGGCCGGGACATTTACGATCTCGACCGGGCTGGAGGCTTCCGGTTCGATGACCGCGCGGTGCGCAGGCTGGTCTGCTACTACTTCTTCGCCTCGCGGAAAGTCTTCAACTGGAGCCTGTTCCGGCAAAACCTCGAAGCGAAGGCGGCGGATCGTCGTTTCGGCTCGGACGTGCGGCCCTTCCTTCGGCCTACCGTCGACTTCGACGCGCATGCTGCGATCGGGATATTCTTGGAGCGCTTCGCGTTTCTCGGACAGGCCGAGCCGTCCGATCTTGAGTTCCTCGAAACGGCCAAGGATCTGATTGGCAGGACGGTATCGGAGAAGAAGCGCGCCCGGGCGCTGGGCCGTCGATACCCGATCCGCGAGCTGATGCACGGGACGACGATTACGGATGAGGCCGCGGCCCTGACGGTCGAAGACCTTGCTCGGATACTGAGGAAGGAGGCGGGGCAATGAGCGACCGCCTGCTGACCATCGAGGAGGTCTGCCGGAAGCTCGGCGGTGTGAAGCCAATATCACCATTGGCGCGGAACGATTGGCCAGTCAGAGTTTTGAGGTCAAATCGCGTGCCGGCAATACGACACCAGAACTCTTTGAGCCCTGTGAGGCACGGATATTGTGGTGTGCAACGCGGGCACCGAACCGCCTTTCGAGAACGCCTTTTGGAATAATTAAGGAAGCTGGCATCTACGTCGATGTCGCCTCGGGCGAGCCGCTGTTCTCTTCCACCGAAGGGCTTAGAGCTATCCACAAAATAACATTTAACTTTCAGCGTCGCATGTGCTACGCTTTGTCGCATGGCAATCGAAGCGGCCGATAAACTGATGCTCAAAGTGCTTGAGACGCTCAATGAGGCGCAA
>CAZGVK010000016.1:0-15689 GCA_964529095.1 uncultured Elusimicrobia bacterium | reverse complement strand
TCCTTTCAGGCCGCGGCGGCTGTATTCAACAACTCTGCTTCCGGTCACAAAACCGTGCCAACGATTGGCGCAAATGGCGTCACCTCCACGCCGTTTGCGCGAAGGATTACCGAAAATTTAAAAACCATAAATTTATTCTTGCCCGCTGGAAAGACATTCGTTCCGATTCTTACTCCAAGTGACCTCGAGGTCAAGACTTTAATGTCCTTGCCTACGGAAAGAGTCGGCGGCATGAACGTGGAACCCGTCGACGAGACAGTGCCGCTTGCGGAATTGATCGGTCAAACGGCTGGCCCTGACATGAGGGTTGACGAAACGACTTCTCTTGTCGGCGTGGGCGAGCAACTAACCAGCGCCCCCGATGCCGCGCAGGTCCCAATCCTTGAAACCCTCTTTGCAGGGAAGCGCAAAATCAGCGAAGCCTTGCTCGAGTCCACTGTGCCAAAGGAGAATGGGAGCGGCATTGCCGCGTCCATGTCGCAGTTAGAAAAGCCTCTTCAAAATCCCAACGAGGAAATAACCGGCCACGGCATATCCAAAAGCATACCCCCCCTGCAACCTGCCACTCAGCCAACGGCGCCTGACGGTAAGGAAAAGATTCCGGTTCCAGCGCCTGAGCTCGCGCCACCCGGATCCGCCGCCGCGGCCAAGGTCCTCAAATGGATGTATATTCATTTTACGATCGGGAAGTCAGCATACATACTGACCGTCATCGCCTACCCCATGGTCGTGATCCCCGCCGTCGGTGCTATGACCTACGGTGTGCTGATGGCCTTAGCGCCTCTCTCCGCAATTGCACTCGGGCCACTCAGCGGCAGGATCGCGGCCAAAGGCGCCCCGCGCGAGAATTTGGCGATCCTATCCGTAGCGCGCGCCGTTCTGAATGTCGCTTTGCCCGTCATGGCCATGACGGGCATTCTCACCTTCTGGCCGCTATTGATATTCTCTATCGCCAACGCATGGCATCTGTCTCTTCTCATGACAATCACGAGCACCTACACGCGCCGCTTTGCGGTAACCGAGCCTCATCTCACGCGCAGCTGGCTACATATCAGCAACCTCACCACGATTGGTTTATCTATTTACTTCGCGCTCCATGTCCTGCTTGGATCGATCGGGCAGATTGGCGGCCTTATCGATGCAATGGATCCCCTGATGCCGTTCTGGATAGCAGCCGCAATAAATTTCTCGCTCGTAGGCCTCAGTTACTGGAAAATCCCCAAAGTTGAAAACGTCGTCGCGGACATCGTTGGCGTTGCAAATGCGGTAGCCAAGCCATTGATGGAGAGGGTGTCAACCTTCCTGAAGAAGTTCTGGAAAGAAATAGCGCTGTTCGTGGGATCAGTAGGCATGTATGCGTGGGGTTTGCCGATCATCGGGGTCGGCCTTGGCTCGCCGCTGTGGATAACGGGTGCGCTGATGTTCTGGATTTCCCGCACCAATACTTTTAAATCGGTGTGGGCTACGCCCAAAATCAGGAACTCCCTATTGCTGTTGACGCTGGGCGCCGGCCTGATTGACCCCTTCCAGAACCTCGCTCTACCGCTGATCGCGGCATCCCTCGGCGCCAAGGCCACGATCTATGGCCAAATGCTCGGCGCATTTTTCTTCGGCCAGCTGCTGGCGAATGCAAGCACCGCGCGCCTGCCTGAGGTGCGCATCCCTCTGCTCCGCAAGACAGTCGTCGCAGAAAAGTTGTTGCAAGCGGGCGTATTGGCCTTGGCCGCGATTTGGGCCGGGCTGCGCTTATTTCCGGGAAGCTTCCTCGCCGCCGCTGCGGCCATCGTCATCGGCATGGCGGCAATCGCCGCGACCTCGCGCTTGACGACGACCGCCTGGATTAAATTCCATGGGATCGGCCTTATAGCCGTCGCCGGAGTAGCTCTGTCCTGGGGCTTCTATCCAGGAATCTTTGCGAGCGTATTTCTGCTCGGCCTGTTCGTCGGTCCATTTGTCTCGGCACTTAACACCTACATCAGCGGCAACTCCGACCCACGGGCGGTTTCGCAGACCTTCGGCGTCAACACCTCGCTGTACAACACGATGACCTCATTAGGTTACGGCCTGATGGCGGCCAATATCAAGGCCTACGGCGATCAGCCTTTTCCTGGAGCTCTCGTTCCGATCATCGCGGTCTATGGTGCCGCAGCGCTCATCTTCTTCTTCGCGCCACGAGGACTACCCGGTCTGCCCAAGAAAATATTAAGTTCTCCCGAGCCAAAAATACCTGCCGTGTAAACGGCTATAATTCCGGATTATGTCCGCCCCTCAAATCGCATCCATCGACTTCACCTCGCCCGCGGATACAACCTCAGGCGACTGTGTGCTTAGGGTCGCCTTCATAGACGGCGGCGGTTCCACCTTTAAGGCCGCTACCTTTGATCGCGCAGAGGCGTGGATGACTGAGTCTCAATCAAGGGCATGGTGGTCCGAACCGGTCCTGTTCGTCGCTCGCCTCGATGCCGCGACCGTGCGCGCCGCCGTGGATGCGATGGCCGCCGAGATGGGCGGCTATTGGCTACGCTACTACCACCGGAGAAAGGCGTGAAGTCCCTATTAAATTCCGTCGGCCACATCGAACTGACGCACCTCAGCGACCCTGCGCATGCCGAGCATTCAAGCGGCGTCATCGAAGTCTATCTCAAGGACGGTCGCCAGTTCACGCTGCTCGCCGCAACACCCTCCTGGTTTAAGGCTGAACTTCAGAGCCGAGGTCTGCGGTTCTACTATGGCCCGGCCGTGCTGTTCTTCAAGAGCCTCGATCTCGCCGCCGCGCGCAAGGCCGCCAAGGACATGCTGGCCGAGGACGAGCAGCTGCTCGTTCGCTACGACACGCCGCGCCGAACTCTCCCTGATATTCTAACGGTCTTTCGCGCGGCACAACGCTAGACGCATCTCCTTAGGAAGCGTAACGATACGTATATGAGTGCCAGGCAACGCAGCCAGTCGGCATGCATCGGCGTCACAAATCGCTCAGTTTTTTCGTTGCTTTCACAGGTCCTTTCTCTCCGCCTTGCGCAATTAATTCGGAATTTAAATCTGTCTCACCTTATTTTGGCAAAAAGAGAAGTCTTCAATGTGGAAGCCGAAGTGGTTAATCTGAATCTTCTGCTCCACTCGTTCAACATCACCGGGATGTGCAGAGTGAATTTAATGTTGGGTCGAGCTTTCACTCGCAGCATGGAAGTCGGCATTCCGACGAAGATTTTGGTGTTGAAGGTTGAAGTTGCCACGTTAGGCCGTGTTAGGTTATATTAACATGTATGAGCCTGTCTAGGATCGGGACCGCGCGGAGTACCAATGATCGGCTCGAGGCCATTTCTCCCGAGACTGCGGTCTTGTTCCGGCATGGCCATGTCAAGGAGGCCGTGGAAAGCCTCACGGGCGAGCCTCTCCCGATCGACCTCTTGAGTGCGTTCTACCCGTCGGACGAGTGCCGCCAGGACCTTGAGAATTGGAACACGATCCTCGAGAGGAGCTTAGCCGCGCGCCGCCCTGCCTTCTTTAAGGCGCGGGCCACGCTTTCGAGAAAATTGGGCCGGATCGCCGCGGCGGGCGAAGGGGCGGCATTGCTCGCCTACTGCGACATCGTCCTTGGCCGTTACGACCGGGGCCTCGCGGCTTTGAGGCTCGCGGCCAAGACTGCGCCCTCGTCATTCGCTCTGCACGTCCTGCACGGCGTCACCCTCTGGCTCAAAACCTGGCACATCCGGTCCCGCGAACTCCTCCCCGAGGCGCTCACAGCCGTGGACAAAGCCCTCGCCCACGACGCTAGCGACCCACGCGTTTACATGCTTCGCGCCGGAATCAAAAGAGAACTCGAAGACTTGGACGGGCATCTGACCGACGTCAACAAGGCCCTCGCGCTGCATCCAGATTTCCTCTGGGCTTTGGCCGAGAAAGCCGAGAACCTGGGGGAGCGCGGTACCTACCGCGAGGCGTTTCCCGTGGTGCAAAAGCTCATCGCGCTTCAGCCAAAATCGAGTTGGGTCTATGTCCACCGCGCCCGCCTGCGCGCCTTCCACGGTTACCACGCTTTGGCGATGAGGGACTTCAACAGGGCCGTGACTTTGGACTCCTCGTGCGGGGCCGTGTACGCCTGGCGCGGCGAAGCACGCCGCCGGCAGGGCGACCTACGCGGGGCTCTCGAGGATTTCGACCAGGCTTTGCGTCTCCAGCCGACCTACCGCTTCCCGCACCTTTGGAAGGGGCGGGTGCATCTTCTGCGCGGAGAGTTCCCCGCAGCTATCGCCTGCTTCACCCGCACCTTGGAGCTAGAACCGCGCGAAGGGCTAGCCGAGTCTTGGAGGGCCGAGGCCTGGTGGAAAATGGGAGAGACTCGGCGCGCGGCATTGGGCTTTGAGGCGGTCTACCCCAGCGAACCCCGCATGGCCTGGAACCGCCTCCTGAAGGAAGGTGAGAATCAAGAGGTCACCTTCATGGGCGGGAACTCGACGCCGAGAGGGCGCGAGGAGGCGATGCGCGAGGACCTGGACCGTGTCGTGGCCCTGTGTCCCCAGGATCCCTGGGCTTGGGCCTTCCGCGGGCGCTGCCTCCTCTCTCGAAGCCTCCTGCGCGAGTCCTTGGCTGACCTCACCCGCGCAGCGGCCCTCGATGGGACCCAAATCTACGCGCGCAAGTGGCGCGGAGAGTGCCTGCGCCGCTTGGGCTATCCCTCCCGCGCCATCTCGGACTTGGACGTTGCCCTCTCGCGCGGGGCAAAAGACCCTTGGCTCTGGGCCTTTCGCGCCCGTGCGCGCGCCGAAACGGGGGACGTTGCCAGGGCTGAGGCGGATTTCGACCGCGCCCTTCGCAAGCCCGGGCAACGCCATGCCGTGATCTTTCTCTGGAGGGGCGAGTGGCGGCACGCGCAGGGAAGATTGCCCGAAGCGCGGCGCGACTTCGAGGACTCCTTCCGCTTGGAAGGCAAGGACCCGCGCGTCCTGGAATGGCTCAAGCGAACAGCCGTATGACGACTCGTCCCCTGCGGCATCAGAAATCAGACACGGCCGCGTCGCCATCACCGAATCAGGCCGCTCGAGTTCAGCTACAAAGATAACCTGCTCGACGGGCTTCTGCAAGGAATACTATCCCAGCGGCAAGCTCGAGTCCGAGACGACCTATAAAGCTGGTAAGAAAGCAGGCTCCGCCAAGTTCTACACCAAGAGCGGCACCTTTGAGAAGTCGCTCGACTACAAAAACAACAAGCTCGTCCCTTGGTTGAATAGTTGAAGCACCCTCGACGAATTGAAGCCTTCGCCCTGATATCCGGCAACTAACACAATAGTAATATAGTCCCCCAGAATCAGCCGCGGCGGCGCAGGAAGTACTCAATATTCGTCAGTTTCCAGGCGGCTGCGCGGCTCAACTGCGCAGCCATCACCGACTCAGGCACGATGCCGAGCGTCCCGAGAGCGAGATAGTCCGATATCGGCCCCAGGTAGGAGGCCGCCTCGTTCGGAAAGCCCGAAAATCCCTGCTTTTCGACGAGCAACTCCTTGGGGAAGATACGCAGGAAGAGTTGCTTGAGCAACGCTTTCGTTCTCAAGACCCGAGGGAGACGCGTATCGGGGTCCACCTTCGCCCAAAGCGGCAAATTGAGCGCGAATTCGACGACAGGACGCCGGGCGTATATGCTGCGCGCTTCGAGGCTCCACATTGCGGACATGAGCTCTGAACTGCGAAGGCCCACAGGGAAGAGTTGATACGCGGCGTCGCAGTACATCATGGCCAGCGCGACACGATCTCCCGGTGCCGAAACATGGGCATAAGCGTCCAGAGAGTCGGTCCATGCTGCAGAGAGATCGGCCTGTAGGCGCCGCGTATCGTCTTGCACAAACTTGACACCCGCCTCCGACCAACCTGTGTACGGCGAGGGGCAAAAGCGCACCCCGACCGGAGCGGGCTCGGCATACACGTCATAGCCGCCGAAGAACTCGTCACCGCCCTCGCCACCGAAAAGCACGAGGCCGCCAGCCGCCAGCACTAGTCAGCTTTGCATCGATTGAGGAACAAACGAGTGCGAGGGGAGCGGACTTCCGCAGGCTTGCTGGCATCGCGCAATCTCGGCGCTGTAAGCCAACGGCTCCACACGGAGCACGCGGATCGGCCGGCCTAAGACTTTTTCAAATCCCGCAAGGTCGGAACTGATGCGGTCCTTCCCCGTGTGGTGCACAGCGACGAGCATCTCCGGATCGCCCGCCGCGACGGCAAGCGCGGCAACCAGAGACGAGTCGACGCCGCCGCTGACCACGGCGGCGTAGCTCCGCCCGCGCGGAAGCATCTCCTTGATGCAACCCTTCAGGATGGTCTCGAGCTCGTCGGCGAGGTCCGTCCGGGTCCGAGATGAAGCCCGCTCCATTCGCGCCGGATCAATCCAGTCGCGCAGGGTCCGCGACTGCTCGATAGTCCAGTTCATCGTTCTCAGATCAAGTTTCTCGAGCCGGCCGGGCAGGATCTGGCGGATGCTGCGGTAGACCGTCCTCGGGGCGAGCAACAAGTGGCGCGTGTGAAAGTAGTCGCGCAACGCCTGCGTATCGAGCGTCGCGCCGGGTACCAGCGTTAGAATCGAGCGAATCTCGGAGGAGATCACAAGAAGTCCGTCGTCCTCGAAGACGTAAAGGGATTTTTCACCCTGCGGATCGCACGCCAAACGCAGGGTGCGCGCCGCGGCGTCGAAAGCGATGTAGGAGTACATACCGTCGAGAAGCGGAGGGATCTCGGCAGGAGGAAGAACCTCATGAAGATTGGCGAGGACCTCAGTATCGGTGACGCCGGCTGGCTCGGCGGTCGCGCGCCCCAAGAGATACCGCTCGGACAGAGCGCCGTAGTTGTATATCTCGCCGTTGAAGGCCACGCGCCAGCGCCCGGACCGGGAGCGCAAATGCTCGCCGCGGCCACCGGAGATATCCCCGGTCAAGGACAGAACGGTCTGTCCAAAGAAGATACGGCTCTCCTGAGTGCTCGACACGCACAGGTCCGGTCCTCGCCAGGATAAGCTGCTCAGCGCACGCCGACAGGCGGGAAGATCTAGCTCCCGTCCGTCCTTTGACACGACGATCAAGATGCCGCACATAATAGAAGACCTTAGGCCTACGGATCGACCTTGCGTTCCCGCTGAAGGGAAGAGAGCGTTTCTTCTAAGAGTTGTTTGACATCAATGCACTTGCCGGTGCTGCAGGCTCTGGCGGCGGCCTCAATGCTGGCTAAAGTCCAAATATTGTCGTCAAGGCCGCAGAACGGTGCCCGCTTCATGTGAATCGCCTCTCGAAAATCAGCGAGGTAAAAGTCGTCGGCACGATCGTACTGGTCCCGGGCGGAGCGAGACTCGCCTTCGGTCAGGTCGACAGGGGCTTTGAACCCCGGTGCCGAGAAGAGGACGGGGGGCTCTCCCCACGACGAATCGTTGCTCAAAGAGCCTGCCGAGCCGTCGATGATCAAGCTTTCTTGGGGGATATGGCTATTCAACGAGGCGAAAGTCCCTAAATATGAGATTGGTATCCCACTCTCGGTCTGCATCCGAAGATTGACGCTGGGCGGAGACTTGTAGCGGCTCCAGGGCGGCGTGAATGCGGAACCTTCGACGAAGACGATGTTTTCACCGAGAACAAAGCGGAAGAGATCGAAATGATGAACCGCCATGGCATGCAGAAGAGGATACGACTCCTCGAACAGGTAGTCCGGAAGATGCAGCTGCTCCCGATCCCTTATATAACGAAAGAAAACGGCACCTGGTTGTCCGATGCGCTTGGCCAGGACGGCCCGCCGAAGAGCGCGGCCGGTTGATTTCGCGCGCCAGTTCTGAATAACGCCAACGCTCACGCCTTTCTCGCGGGCGGCGAAAGATAATCGTAGACCGTCGGCCAACGCGGTGACCACGGGCTTTTCGATCAGCACGTGGCAGCCATGCGAGACGGCAAGCATCGCCGAGACAGCGTGCGCCTCAGCGCTGGAACAAATCAGAACCGCATCGCATGCTGTTTGTTGAATGGCCTCACCAAGATCAAGGAACATCGGCCTACCATCGAGCGGATAAGCCGTCTTGACGCGGTCTAAGCCGGCTTGGGAAGCGCTTTGGACCCCCACCACGTCGAAACCCGGGGCCCGCCGAAGCGACTCGAACCAGCCCCGGTACAGAGCGGTCTTGGGATCTTTTGGGAAACCGCGATTGCCCGCACCGCAGATCAGGACGCGCACGACGGGGAACGTCCGCAGGCGGGCCGGCGATGTCATGGGTCTTCCCCCCCGTTGGACCCGCTCTCGTGCGACATCAGCAGCCCAACGCTCGCTCCTCCGTAAAGCGTCCCCACCACGTTGCAGCCACTGCAGGGCTTCATACTGCGGTCGCCCCGGCCGAGGTGCCGGCGTATCTCCGCCATTCGAGCGCACAACCAAAGCTCCTTCACGTGACGCTCATGGATGCTGCCGATGACAATCACGCGCCCCCAGTCGTTCGAGCAAAACAACATGTCGCCGTTCCAGTCCAGCATAAGCCGATAGAACGGATAATGACAAGGCAGACCGGCCAACTCCTCGGGACGACGCGCGCCTTCAAGCTTCAAATCGACCATGCCGGAACGATTGTTGAGGTTCAGCCCAAACTCCTTGGAAGCGCCGACCCAATGATCTCGCAAGCGATACCGCGACGCCTCGATGCCCGCCTTCATCAGCATTGACGAGAAATGGACGCGCTGTGCCTCTTCATCGTAAAGATTGACGTAAAGCTGCGTCAAGCCGGCGCCGAAGAGGGCGCGCGCTTTTTCGACGCTCAGATGATCGCCGTTCGTGTTCAATTCGATCGTGTTTCCCGGCAGCGCACGGCGGCAGAACCCGATGAACTCCTCCAAGCCCTCGTGCAGCAGCGGCTCGCCATAGCCCGAGAACGCCACCAGACCTTTGTAGCCGAAGCTGGCCAGATCTGCAGCGGCTTTTTTTACCGTCGCGGCAGTCATCATCAGCTTTTGATTGGGATAGATCCCGGGGTCTACGCGCGGGCAAAACTCGCAGACGCGGTTACAAAGCTCCGTGATGTTGAGTTCTACGGTCAATAAGCTATTCATCGGATCGGAAGGGTTCAGCATCCCCCTCAGGTGGCTTTCCTCTTGACTGCGACGATGCTCCAAGAAGGATTCTTCCATGTCTAGATTTCAGCATTTTCCAATCCAAGAATGAGCGCCAACCCCTTCGCCTTGCGGCGCAGGCTGAAGTAGTCGAAGCGCTTGAGCACCGCTTCGATCCAGCCGTAGAGTTCTTCGCGCTGCGTTTGTTTGAACGCGATCTTTTTCGAACTTGTCAGGACCTCTCGGATTTGTTCCAGCGTCGTGATCTTCGTATCGTCCATTTTTGTCATCATGGACCCAAGGTACCACGCTTAACCGGCGCATCAACGAGCCTCGTTTAGGCTCACTCTGCATTGGACAAGACTATTTCTTGTCGACGCTTAAAAAAACAGTTAGACTGCCCGCTAGAAATGAATCGCATTTTTATAGGTTATGACGACTCGACGAGCATCGCCTATGACGTCCTGCGCTACTCCCTACTGGAATACGTCTCGGCACCGCTTGATATCCGCCCGTTAGTGCTCCAGGACCTCGATCTGCAACGCCCGGCAGATCCCTTGGCTTCGACCGAGTTCACCTATTCGCGATTCCTTGTGCCCTGGCTCTGTCAATTCCAGGGAACGGCTCTGTATATGGATTCTGACATGTTATGCCTGGGCGATGTGATGGAAATATTTCGCCTGGACCTCGCAGGCTTCGACCTGCGCGTCGTCAAACACGATCACCAGCCGAACTCGACTCTCAAGATGCAGGACAAGGCCCAGTCACGCTATCCCCGCAAGAACTGGTCCAGCCTTATGCTCCTCAATTGCGCGCGGCTGACCCAATGGACCAAGCAAAACGTGCAGTCCCGCCCGGCTCAATGGCTACACCGATTCGAGACGATTCCAGATGACAAGATCGGGTCGATCCCTGAGGAATGGAACGTCCTCGACCGCTGCGCGCCCCGGACGAAGCTGATCCATTATACCGAAGGCGGTCCGTGGCTTGCCGATTATGCAGAGCACCCTTGCGGCGCTGTCTGGTTCAAACACCGAGACGCTGCGCTCAATCGATAGCCGCTGATCGCATAAAGTTCGTGATTGCTTGCTCGGACACCCTTGCTCAGCCTCAAAAAAACGACTAGGCTGTGCAGGATCGACGCATCGTCGTAGCGCTCCAGGCGGCGCTGCTGCCGGGCCATAAAATTCAGGATATGATCTCTCTGCCTCACGGCATTATAATCCTCGCGCATGCCCAAAACATCTCCCCCAGCGGCGCGAGACAACCCCCGGACGGCATGAAAATACAAATTATGCACGCTGGCATTGAGCGACTCAGCTCGCCGAGCTTCTTCCAGCGCTTCTGCATGGCGCCCAAGCTGGTTAAAGGTTTCAATCTTCCAGATGCTGCATTCCAGGTCTTGCTGCGACTGAGAACCCCTGGGCGTTAGAAAAAACAGAGCCTCGTTGGGACAACCCAGCTTGAGGAGCGCCGCCCCTCTCAAGACCGACGTTTGCACGTACGGTGAGGAACTTACCTCCGCAGACCGCAGGATCTTCAAAGCAGCAGAGTATCGGCCCGCCCACATCAGAAGTTTTGCCTTCCAAGCCAGCACGCAGCCCCCGGCTTGCGCGCCGGCGGCGTCCTGTAGGCCGTCAAAGAGAGAGAGAGCGGACTTGAGTTTGCCTCGGCAGAGCAATGCCTCGGCCTGCTGGCAGCGGGAAATCCAGTCGACGGGACGGGCGTAAACTGCGGCGGTCTCCAACTGGACGACGGCCCCGGCGAAGTCCGCCGTCGCCAATAAATGTTTTCCCGTCTCCGCGCCTAGCCAACCGTACTTGCTGGCACAGAAAGCCGACAGTTTCCGGACGTCGGAGTGCATTTCCCTATAGGACGCCTTCAAGGCCCTGTTGAGAAGCCAGCGAAAGAGATAGCCCCAGGGAGAGCGGCTGTGCTTTGCGATGTATCGGTCGGCGCGCGCCAGACTGCGCTTGCGATAATCATCCGGGATCGCGCGCACGTCGCATCTCTCAAAGACAAACGGCGCACAAAGTGTCCTCAAGTGCCCAGAGTCGCGTGTACAGCTCAGAACAATTTCGCCGATGCGATGCGCCTCCTCGAAATCGAGCAGGCAGGCCGCGCGCTGATAGCGCGTCAGATGATCGCCGATGAGCGCCGGCGTCAACTCGTGGCGACTGCGCTGGGCTTGCCGCATAGCGGCAAACATCTCTAAGAATCGTTCGGATGTCATCGTGCCGTCTGAGTTCATGCGCAACGGGCCAAAAAATGGCGGAGGCGATCACCCGGGAAGAATCGGCTCATGAGCGTTTTGCAGCGGTGGTCGAAGCGTTCCTGGAGCCACCGGAGATCCACCCGGCCGAGTATTCCATGCCTGGTCGGCCGTTTCTTGGCACCACTGAATTCCCGCGACAGGCTGCGCAGAGGAACGCCTAAAAATCGAGCAATATCTGGAACTCTTCCGTCGATATCCAGAACGTCGTCGACGGTGACGACCAACGAACGATCCGCTGGGAGAAAGTCGAGCAGACGCTGATTTTCCGATGCCCAACTATCGAGATACCTGTCGACGATGAGCGGGAAATGCTTGATGAGGGTTTGCGGGCTTGCAAACACCTCTTGGAAGGTCACCCAACTGCTGGACAGAATATGATGAGGGAGCCTCTGCCGGGGGTCATGGTACGCCCCCAGCAACTGATTGAGCGTGGCATCCAGCCATGCGTAGCAATTTCTTATCGTCAGCAAGTATTTCGATTCCGAAAAAATCTTCGGGAGAAGATCGATCCACCCGCCGTGATCGTACAAAAAATCCGCTTCAAGCAGCCCGTCGCGGTCCCTGCGGCGGATATAGCGCGTGAGTTGGCCATCGGTAACGCGGCCTCGTCGGCGCGCTTCGATCATCCGCCGAGCTTCCTCAATTTGGAAATTATCGAGAAAACGATATTGTTTGAATATCTCCAAAAGCAGGCTGGTCCCGGTCTTCTGCGCTGAAACACAGTAGAGTTGAAAGATTCTTGTTGGCTTTTTTTTGCGCCGGATCAACTTCACCACTTTACTCAGTCGTCATGGTCAATTCAGAAACAGTCCTTCTCTGCGCCGGAGAGAGCAGCTCCGGCGCGAGCTTGAGTGCATGATTAAAATCAGCGATCCGCTTGTGCGCGTCCGCAGTCTTTCGCCACGATAAACTGCGGATGAGATAAGCGCGCGCCTTAAGCCGACGGGCATCGACGGAGGAGGCGTCAAGCTCCAGCGCCCGACCCACGGAAGAAAACGCATCATCGCAAGAACCCAAAGAAAGCTCGAGCCGCGCCTTCGTCAATAGAAAGGAAATCGTCGTCGGCGCCAAGCGCACCGCCGCGGCAATAGAGCTCAGCGCTTGACCCGGCTCGCCGCATTCTTCATGAATATCGGCACTGGTTTGATGCACGGTCCATAGCTCCGGACTGAGCCGTTGCGCGTACTTAAGATCCGCCTTGGCCGCGGCGGTGCGCCCCACCGCCTGCAGCGCCCGGCCTCGCCAAGCGAAAAGTAAGCCGCTTCCTCGCTCCTGGATCATAGCCCGGTTGAAGCAGCTCAGCGCCTCCGCGGCCCGGTTCATCTCCAGTAAACAATATCCCCGCCACCCGTGGAGCCAAGAGAGCTCGGGGCGGGCCTTCACAGCCGCGTCGAGTCCGGCGAGATCGCTTCGATCCCAGACATATTTCGGATCCACGGCGAAGGCGGCATTGAGGTCGCGCAGGGCGGGCGCGTAGTCCTTGAGTCCGAGCAGTGCGCGAAATCTCTCATAGACGCTGAAGGTGTAGGACGGATCCAAGCGGATGGCTATTTCCAGATCGCGCCGCGCGGCCGCGAAGCGCTTGAGACGATTGAACAAGGCACCGCGCCACGCGTAGGTGAAGCTGTACCAAGGCATGAGCCTTTGCGCCGATTCGAAATCCGCCAGGGCCTCACTCTCCCGACCCAAGCGCGCGAGCAGCGCGCCTCTCCAGGCCCGGATCCAACCGCTGACGGGGCAAAGTTTTACGGCACGGTTAAAATCTTTGAGGCCGGCACCTGCCCCATGCAGGTTATTCTTCGCGCGCGCGTACACCGCGCGCAGCCAGGCGCGGCGTGGCTCGAGCCGGACAGCCCGCGCATAGTCCTTCAAAGCTTCGTTGTAGCGGCAGAACTGAGGATCGCGCTTGAGCTCGGCGCGCAGGGCGTACAAGGCTGCCAGGCGCGGGCACTGGGCGATCGCTGCATCGAGCGCTCCAAGGGAGGCCGCACGGTCCTCCCAGTTCAAAGCTCGACCCGGAACCTCGAGAGCATAAGCTCCGATCACGTCGAAATCTCGGTCCCGCGCGTCATGGGTCCGGGTCGTCGCCGCGGACCGACGTCCGAGGGCCAAAAGCGCCCGGGCGGCCGCTTCGTAGCCGGCGGGGCACGCGGGGTCAAGGCGGATCGCCGCATGGGCCAAGCCGAGGGCGGAACGCTCATCACGCTTTATCATATGGAGTTGGAAACGCAGCAAAGTGAGAATATAGGGCCGTCGACGACTCAGCCTCAGGAACGCGTCGAGCTCGACGCGGGCGGCGATTGTCTTGCGGAGTTGAAGTAGCGCCGCCGCCATCCACAGGCGCGGCCACGGCCACGCCTTGTCAAGCGCCACAGCCCTCTCCAATGACTTAAGGGCCCGCCTCGGCTCGTCGAAAATCGACAACTCGCCAAGCCAGCCCGCAGCCTGCGCAGAAGCAGACGCGGCTAAAGACGCGGCCAAGGCGCGACGCGCGCCGGCACCGTCGCCCAGCAAGCGCAGAAGGCGCCCACGCAGGGCCAGAGCCCGGCTTCCGCCGGACGGCAATGCAGTCAACGCGCGAGACAGGGATTCATGATGAACGGCGCCGAAAGTGAACAGGCGTCGCAGGCCCAGGGCGCGCCGGTCCTGCACAACCGACTGAGTCGAATCTTTCCCGGGAAAGTCGAGGAAATCGTGATGCCCGAGGCGCTCAAGCAAGAGGGAGGCCGCGCGCACGGCGGGCTGCGTTCGGCGAGTCAGCATATCCGCCCTCATCCCGGTCCTGCCCAAACAAATCTCTGATGCGCCAGATCCCGTCGACTGCCCGCATTCAAGCGAAGTCCCGTCTCGAGGATGTGCTGCATCTCGCTCGGCCTCGACGCCTTGAAGTGCAGGCCGCCGCAACGCTTGATCCGGTCGATCAAGGCCGGGTCGATCCGCTCAAAATCCCGGCGCAATCCCTCTAAATCTTTGAGATAACCTTTGACCAACGCCCGGTTGAAATAGATCCAAGGATCGCATGAGAGCTTTTCGGCTCGATTCAAATCCCGCAAAGCGCCGCGATGATCACCTAATATCCGTTTAGCCTCTCCGCGCCAGATCCAAGCTTCCATATCGTCCCAAACCCCGACTCCAAGATCAAAATCCGCCATGGCTTCGCGAACACGGCCCATCCTCAGCTTCGCCGCTCCCCGCCAGGCATACGCATACCGACCGCCCGCCTTAATGGCGACGTCGAGAACGTCAACTGCTTCCTGGTATCGTCCCAACCACAAATACATCTCACCGTGCCAAGCCAAGGCCTCGCCTTTCCTCTCGAGCGGGGCGGCGCGGTAAGCGCGCTCGAAGCGGCGGAAGGCTGCTTGCGGGCGTCCCTGACAAACCAACGCCTCGCCGATGAAGGCATGGGTCATCCACTGATCCGGTCTCGGGCTGCTGAGCGTGAGCTTCAGCGTGTCGATAGCGCCCCCAAAATCGCAACGGTAAAGCTTGGAAAGACCTACTTCGAGCAACATCCAGGAATGGACGCCGACCTCGCGTCCGGCGCGGTCGAGATCATCGCCTCCAGCCTGAACTCCGCCCAACTTTCGCGACATCAGCCCCCGATAGTAAAATGCCCAGGGCAGATACAGTCGGCGTTCGATCAGAGAAGAGAGAGCCGGGAGATGGCGAAGGCGAAACGCCTTCATGGCGTTCGGGTGGACAGCGTCCACCCAATTTTTCCAGGGCCAACTCACCGCTCTGATGGTATCGAGACCCCGGTCTTCCTTTAATAAAGCTTCCCCATCGCAGAATGCGCGCTCGTAGCGCCCCAACCGGACAAGAACCCCGAAACGACGCAATCGCGATTGTCTGTCGCCGCAGCGTCCGGCGACCGAAAGACTCTCTAAAAGAACAGCGCGTGCATCACTGATAAGGCCGTTTGCGATCAAAACATCGGCCAGAAGAAGTCGCAAGGCAACCTCCGCAGGTCGCCGTCGAATGGCCCGTCGCAGTTCACCCGCGGCGCGATGACGCTGCCCGCGCAAACGCAGCTCGAGAAGCCGCCGCTGCATATCCGCCTTGACATCCGTCACGGCAGCGGTTTGAGAACTCGACTCAAGAAGCATCGGGCAAACTCTTTGAGCCGCGGTCCACTGGCCACGAGTCCTTGATGTTCGCGCTTTCATGCGAAGCCAGGCGCTCAGACGACGACGAAAGCGGCCGGCTTCAACGGGAGGCCAGCCCAGGATCCATTCCAAGCGCCGCTGAAGCTCCTGTGGATTTTGCGCGACACCGTATTCTGCGATCCACGGTGGGACCAAACTCTCGATCAGGCTTTTATCTGCCCACGACAGCGCTGGAACCGCGTTCAC
>CAZGVK010000015.1:0-5698 GCA_964529095.1 uncultured Elusimicrobia bacterium | reverse complement strand
CGGGCAACCGGGATCGTGCGTTCCAACTGGGTTTATGTGGGATCCGCGCCGGTGACGGCGTTGTCTTATCAAACACCTTTGCCCGTGCCGGGCCAGGTCTACTACTACAAGATAACAACCAATGACCTGTTCCCGTTGGGGGGCATTGATGACTGCATGAGCGTTGACACGTTGGGAAATCTTTACGCCGTGGGGCCTGACGGCGCTTCACGGCTTAAAATTCCGGCTTCGCTGGCCGGCACGGTCTTGGCCTCGGGCAACAAGACCGGTCAACCGCTTCTGGTGCGCGCGCGCGAGCAGCCGGCAGACATCGGCGGCAAGGTGCTGAAGTCCATGCGTTTTGCCGCCGTGCAGTCTCCATCCAACGCCACGGCCGAGCCCTTGCTTTTTTCCGGCCCGCAGATCGAGACATTTTTGCACTATGATGTCGCAGGCGGCGTCGTAATGCCCAGCGCCTTAAGCTCTTTCGATCCTTCAGCGGCAGCGCCTTTCGTGCTGGCTTCTGACGCGGCCACGCGCTTGGGCGTCTTTTGGGACACCGGGCGCGACTTCGTCAAGCTTTTTGGGCGGGTGGATACGGTGGACCAGACGGCGATGGTGCAGTCCGCCATGTCGGGGAACTTTCAGATTCGCGCGCTGGTGCGTGACACGGGCTTCAGTTTCGACATTTCCGGCATTTCCAATAAGGCGTTGACGCCCAATGGCGACGGTTTAAATGACACGGTGGTCTTTGTTTTTGATAATCCGCGTGCTTCCGCTTTCAGCGGTAAAATCTATGACCTTCGCGGGGCTTTCGTCGCGGAAATGAGGACCGGCCCGGTGTCGGGTTCAAGCCTATTGTGGGACGGGAAATCTTCGGGGAACGTGGTGCCCCAAGGCGCGTACATCTACAAAATAGCGGCTGAGAATAAGACCTTCACGGGCACTGTGGTGGTGATCCGATGAAGCGACTCTGCCTGATTCTGCTTCTCAGTCTTGCGGCTCGTTCGGGAAAGGCCGCTTTTGAGGATCTTGGCGCCGGGGCGCGCGGCCCAGGCTTGGGCAACGCCTTCACCGCGATCGCCGATGATGTCTATGCCATCCACTATAACCCGGCGGGCCTGGGTTTGCTCGAGAGGCCCCAGATCGGTTTTTCTTACACTCGGCTGCATTGGGGGCTTACGGATGATTCCAATCTCAACACCTCTTTTATGGGCTATGCCCATCCCTTGCGCGAGGGCCGCTACGGGACCGTGGCGACATCGTGGAATTCCTTAAGCCTCAATAACAGCCTATATAGGGAAGACGCTTTAACGCTTGCCTATGGTCGCTTATGGCTGCATGGCGAAGGAGTCGGAGAAGGCCTTTACGCGGGTCTTGCCGCGCGCTATCTTCGGGCTGGTTTCGGTTCTTTTGCGGAGGCTGACAATGCCATTCAAGGAGGCGGTCTGGCCAAAACAGGGCTTGCGGATCCGGCCCTTGCGAAGCGTTCCGGAGGAGGGGCCATCGATGCTGATGTCGGCTTCCTCTATCGATTTGGAAAACAATATACGGCGGGCTTAGCGCTGCAACACCTGACTCAGCCGGATATCTCTATCAATGGCAGCGGCGACCGTCTGCCGATTGCCGTCAAGGCGGGCTTTGGCTACAGGAGCTTAATTTCCAATATCATAGCCGAGTACGCCAATCAGAAGGCCCCGAGCGGCACCCGAGACCATGTTGTGACGGCAGGCGCTGAACGTTGGTTTCCAAAACAACTTCTTGGAGATGTCGGCATGCGCATGGCGTTGGGGCTGGGTTCGCGCGACTACAAGAAGCTCAGCCTTGGTCTTTCCTATCGCACGCAGCGCATGCAGGTGGACTACGGATTTTCACTTCCTATAGGCACCGTGGACGCGATGACGCATCGTCTGGCCATGGGCTTTCGCTTCGGGCGCGCGACCGATGCCGAGGAAACTCTCGAGGTGGTGCTTGAGGCCATGCGCCAGATGAAGCAGGCGTCCAAGCCGACGCTTCTGGAGGCCGAGGGAAGCGGACTCTCCCGCAAACAGCGCATCACCGTCGAGGAGTATCTTGCCCAGGTGCGCGCTTTGCAGGCTCAGGCAAATTACCAGGAGGCGCTGGATATATTCTCGCGGGCCTTGATGGTCGCGCCCGCTGACAAAACGCTGTTGGCCGCCTATAGCCGGCTCAATTTTGTGGGCCGGCAGATCAAGTCGCTGCCTGACTATAGAAGCAATCCCGCGCAAGCGGCATTGCATGAAGGGATCCTTGCCTATCTTGCGGGACGCGATGTGGAGGCGATGCAGTCGATGTCTCGGGCGGTGGCGCTCCATCCCGATTATCGGCAACTTGCCTTCCTGTCCGAACTTGGGGAGGTGACCGGCTTTAAACGTGTGACTTTGCCTTTGCCGGCGCCCGAATATAGGATAGCCGCCCTTGTGACCCAGGCCATCTCCGCGATCACGGACAGACGCTACGCTGAGGCTGTCGAGCTGACGCGTCAGATTGTGAGCTTAGATCCGGCCAACGCCTTGGCTTGGGAGAATATGGGCACCGCCTACTTTGCCTTGGGAGACTATGAAAGTTCCTTGTCAGCCTGGCGCAAGGCGTTGGAATATGAACAGAGCCCCTCGGTCCGTGATACCATCAAGGGCCATATCGAATCCGTGCTCCGCGCCAAAGAAGGCAAAGCGCTGCCCCCGCAGGTAAATCCGTTGCCCGCTAAAATGCTCTCTTCTCAGCAGATACGCAAACTTTATAACAAGGGTCTCGACTACTACACTCGCCGCCAGTTCGATCGGGCGCGGAAGTGTTTTAAAACCATATTGCTTGCCGATCCGGAGAATGTTGAAGCGCTGCAGGCTTTGCGGCGCGTGCAGGAGGAATTTAAGTGAAAATTCGCACTCGGCTTGCGACGGCGGCCTCCGCCTTGGTGGCGCTTGCTGTGGGACTGACGACGGTCGCGGTGATCCGCGTTCAGCGCCAGGCTTTGGAGGCCGATGCTCGATTGCGGCTTGAGTCCATCATGGACGGAGTCGAACGTCTGGGCCAAGAGTCGCTGGCCAACAAAGACGAGCTTATGCTTTTGAGCTATTTGATGCTCCTGCAAAAGGAACGGCAAGAGTTCGCCTGGGGGACGGCGACCTATAACGGCCACACTTCGCAAGTGGGGACCGACGAACCGGGCTTGGTTTATTTTTCACGAAGCGTGTCGGCGAGCCGTTCGATGAGATCCGGCGTGCTCAGGGTGATGAATTCAACAGGGACGGCAACGGCGGATATGCTGTATGTGCGCCTGGGTTTTCGCGAGGAGCTTCTGCGCGCCGAAATTGATCGGGCGCTTAAGCCCCTGCTCGCTCAGACCGTGCGTCTTGGGGGGCTATTCATCGTTTTGGGACTCTTAGGGTCCGTCTGGCTGGCTCAGCGTATCACCAGTCCGATCCTCGTCTTAACCGGCGCCATCGAATCTCTCGGCGAGGGACGCCTTGACGCTCGTGTGCGCGAAAGGGGACCCGTGGAGGTCAAGGTGCTGGCTCATCGCTTCAACACCATGGCCGCGCGCGTCAAAGATCTTGTCGAGTTTCGCGAGGATATCCTCCATGCCCTCACTCATGACATCAAGACCCCGCTGGCGGGATTGAAGAGCCACTTGGAGTTGTGGGCAGAGAGGGGACTTTCCAAAGATCCCGCCCTGCGGCGCGCGGATATGGAGGCGTTTGTAAGCGCTGTCTCGCGCATGGAGAATTCCCTGGCAGACGCCTTGCGGCTTTTCCGTTCGCCGGAGGGAGAGACGTTGGAGCAGTCGAAACTGATTGCGATCCATGAGATCATCGAGGAGGTCATAGTCCTCTTTTTGCCGGTGGCGCACGCAAAGAACATCGACCTTCAACACCTGCCGTCGAAGATGACGGGAAGCTATTATGGGCCGGAAGAGCCCCTGCGCCAGATTATTACGAACCTGCTTTCCAACGCGCTCAAATTCACGCCGGATGGCGGAAGAATTCACTGCGGAATCAGCGACATGCCGCACGAGGTGCAGTTCTCGGTTTCCGACACCGGCTACGGCATCCCCCCTGATGACCTGCCGCATCTTTTCACCCGATTCTACCGTTCGGAGGCGGGCCGGCATCGGCGCATCCCCGGCACCGGTCTTGGACTCGCTCTGGCGCGCCGCGCGGTTGAGTCCCTGGGCGGGACTATTCGCGTGGAGAGCCAGGTTAACAAAGGATCTACTTTTACCGTTACGTTTCCTAAAAAGGACCTTCCAACGGAAGACGCATAAGCTTTAAAAGGTGACGGAGGAATTGTGAAGATAATTCCATGGTGGCTGACAAGTGCGCGGGTTGCATGTATTCTGGCATGTCTGGCCGTGCCCTCCATCCAGGCACAGCCTTCGGTTCCGGCTCTGATCAATTATCAGGGCCGTCTGACCGACACCCTCAATAACCCTCTCAGCGGCGCGCATGGTTTTTTCTTTGAGATCTATGACGCTCCCGTGGCGGGTGCTTTATTATGGTCGGAGGCCCAGCCCGCCGTAACGGTCACCAACGGCGTCTTCGCCGTGCAGTTGGGCGCGGGGGCGGCATTGCCGTCTTCGGTCTTCTCGGCGACAGACGCTTACCTTCGTATTAGCGTCGATGGAGTTCCGCTTTCCCCTCGGGAAAGACTTATCACAGCACCTTATGCCTTCAACTCCCAGCTCTTGCGCGGTCGGGACTACACGGCCTTCGTCTCCACTGACACGCTCGCCCAGGCTATCGCAGGTGATAAGAACTTCACAGGCACGCTCTCCGTGCCGGCGCCGTCTCTGGCCGCTCACGCCGCCACCAAGGGTTACGTCGACGCTCAGGTTGGAGGCACGGTTGCAAGCAAGGTAGACAAGATCGGCGACACGATGACGGGCGCCTTAATCATGTCAGGCGGCACGGCCAATATCGTGAGCGGGTCGTCGGTGACCGCATCCGGCTTCTTCGGGAATGGCGCGGGAATCACCGCGCTTGATGCTGGCAGTCTGTCTGCGGGGACTGTGCCCCTACTCCGACTGAGCGGCATCACCAACGCTGAAATTGCGGCAAGTGCCGGAATACTCGATACTCAGCTTGCCACAATCGCCACGGCGGGGAAGGTGTCGGATACGGCCCTTTCCGCCAATGTCGCCTTGCTCACGGGCGCGCAGACATTCTCGGGTGCTAAAACCTTCACCGCCGCGCCGACGATCACCAATGTGGCTTTGACCTTGACCGGGGCTTCCGGAAGTATCGTGAGCGGGGCGTCGGTGACGGCATCGGGATTCTTTGGCGATGGAACAGGCATAACGAATGTCACGGCGTCTCAGATAGCCGCCGGCAATGTCACGGCGGGCACGTTTATTTCCGGGGTCAATCTTCCCGCCGCAGGTGTGCTTGCCGGATCATTGGGCAGTTCGGTGATCGCCTCCTCAATCGCGGTCAACGCTCTTGTCAACGCCAATCAGCTTGCGGCTTCGCTCATCATTCCTGATTCGAACCTTGCGACCATCGCCACGGCGGGCAAGGTGTCGGATACGGCCCTTTCCGCCAATGTCGCCTTGCTGGCGGGCGCGCAGACGTTCTCGGGTGCTAAAACCTTCACCGCCGCGCCGACAATCACCAATGTGGCTTTGACCTTGACCGGGGCCTCGGGAAGTGTCGTGAGCGGGGCGTCGGTGACCGCATCGGGCTTCTTCGGCAATGGCGCG
>CAZGVK010000014.1:0-11799 GCA_964529095.1 uncultured Elusimicrobia bacterium | reverse complement strand
CATGGCCAAGACTAAGTCGCGCTTGCGTGAGTGCTTCGAGGCGATGAGTTCCTCAAAGCGAAGTCGCTTCATCGTTCGTAGGACGGCGTTGACGTGACCGTGATGGTACGAGGCGATGACTTCAATGAGTTCGCGCACCGGTGCTAGCTTGACGCCTTGGAGCAGAAGGCGAAATGTCTCGACCTTGTCTTTGGCCCACTTGCTCAGATTGGTCAGCGTTCTGCTTTTGACTGGGCGGCCGATATATCACATAATATGTCTGATGTCATGCCAACCGGCCTGGCTCCTTTTCACAGCAGGAGGACTTTCATGAGAAACAGATTATCAGTGTTAATATTCGCGGCCATTTTATTCCCGGTCTGCGCGTTCAGCGCCGCCAGTCCGGCGCTGCCGTCCGGAATCTCCAAAGGCGCTTCCGTGGAAGGCATAGACGAATACCTGCTCTCCAACGGCCTGAAGGTCCTGCTCTTCCCGGACCAGACCAAACCGACCATCACGGTCAACGTCACCTATATGGTGGGCTCCAGGCATGAGAACTACGGCGAGACCGGCATGGCCCATTTGCTTGAGCACTTACTGTTCAAGGGGACCCCGAAACACCCCAACATCCCGCAGGAACTTACCGCTCACGGCGCTTCCCCTGATGCCAGCACCTCCTATGACCGCGCCAATTACTACGAGACCTACGCCGCGACCGACGAGAACCTCGAATGGGTGCTGGACCTTGAAGCGGACAGGATGGTGAACAGTTTTATAGCCAAAAAAGACCTCGACTCCGAAATGACCGTGGTGCGCAATGAATTCGAATCCGGGGAGAACAACCCCCAGGGGATCCTGATGCAGCGGGTGATGTCCACCGCTTTCCTGTGGCATAACTACGGCAAGAGCATCATCGGCGCGCGCTCGGACATAGAGAACGTGCCGATAGAGCGGCTGCAGGCTTTCTACCGCAAATGGTACCGATCCGACAATGCCGTGCTCGTCGTGGCGGGCGCTTTCGACCCGGACAAAACCCTCGCCCTCATAAAGAAGAAATTCGGCGGCATCAAGAAGCCCGCCGCGGAGATACAGAAAACCTATACCCAGGACCCCGTCCAGGACGGCGAGCGCCTTGTCACGCTGCGGCGCGTAGGAGAAACGCAGGAAGTAATGACCGCCTACCATGTCCCGGCGGACTCACACCCGGACAGCGCCGCCCTCGATATCCTGGCCTATATACTCGGCGACACGCCTTCGGGCCGGCTCTACAAGGCCCTTGTGGACACTAAGAAGGCCGCCTCGGCCTATGCCTTCAACTATTCGCTGCGGGAAGCGGGGCTGATGCTCTTCGGCGCTACGGTGCGCAAGGAGAACTCCCTGGAAGAAGCCCGCGATATAACGCTTAATATCCCGGAAGAAGCCGGCGCCGGAGAATTCGGCGCCGAAGACGTGGAAAGGGCGCGCACCGCCCTGCTCAAAAGCGTGGAGCTCACGCTGAAGTCCTCCGAGCGCGTAGGCATGCGCCTGTCCGAGTCGATGGCGGCCGGCGACTGGCGGCTTTTCTTTATTTACCGCGACCGCCTCAAGGCCGTGACCGCCGCCGACGTAAAGCGCGTGGCCGCGCTGTACCTGAAGCCGAGCAACCGCACCATGGGCCTGTTTCACCCGACCGAGAAGCCGGACCGGGCCGAGGTGCCCCCGCCGCCGGACGTGCAGGCGCTGGTTAAGGACTATAAAGGCGGGGAAGCGCTGGCTGCCGGCGAGGTTTTTGACCCCTCTCCGGAGAACATAGACAAGCGCACCATACGCGCCTCGCTTAAGAACGGGCTCAAACTGGCGCTGCTCCCCAAGAAGACGCGCGGCTCCGCCGTCCAGGTCCGTATTTCTCTGAAGATGGGGTCCGAGGAAAGCCTCAAGGGGCAGGCCACCGCCTCGCAGTTCGCGGGCGCAATGCTTATGCGCGGCACACTGCGCCATACCCGGCAGCAGATTAATGACGAATTCGACCGCCTGAAGACCCGCGCGTCCATAGGCGGCGGCTACGTCACGCTGGAAACCGACAGCGCCAACCTGGCCGCGGCGCTGCGCCTGGCCGCGGAAGTTCTGCGCGAGCCCTCCTTCCCCGTGAACGAATTCGCCACGCTGAAGCAGGAGATGCTGGCCTCGCTGGACGAACAGAAGAGCCAGCCCGAGTCCATAGCAGATACTGCCTTCGAGCGCCGCTTAAAGCCGTTCCCGTCCGACGATATACGCTACACTCCGACCCTGGAGGAGCAGATCGAAAGGGCGAAGGTGGCGGACCTTGCCGCGGCCAGGGCTTACCATAAAGACTTCTACGGCGCCTCTTCAGGGCAGCTGGCGATGGTCGGGGATTTCGATCCCGTTGCGATGAAGGCCCTGGCCCAGGAATTATTCGGCGACTGGACGGCGGCCAGGCCTTTCAAGCGCCTGGAGAATAAATACAAGGACATAGCTCCCGGGAGCATCTCCATTGAAACTCCCGACAAGGCCAACGCCAATATGCTGCTGGGTGTGAATTTCGCGATGCGCGACGATAACCCGGACTATCCCGCCCTGCTCCTGGCCAACTTCATGACAGGCGGAGGGTTCCTTAACTCGCGCCTGGCCACCCGCATACGCCAGAAGGAGGGCCTCAGCTACGGCGTAGGCTCCGGCCTGACGGTCAGCGCCGAGGACGAGTTCGGGCACTTCATGGGCTACGCTATCTTCAACCCGCAGAACGCCGATAAACTGGAGAAGGCTTTCCGGGAAGAACTGGCCCGCATCGTGGAGAGCGGCTTTGCCGCCGCCGAGGTCAAAGAGGCCGCCGCCGGCTGGCTGCAGCGCCAGAAGATGGACCGCGCGCAGGACCAGCGGCTGGTCGCGCGGCTGGCGTCCAACGAGTATCTCGTCCGCACTATGGCCTGGTACGGCGCGTTGGAAAAAAAGGCGGCTGAGCTGACACCGCAGCAGATACAGGACGCCTTCAAGCGCCACATACCGACGGAGAACATCACCTTCGTGCAGGCCGGGGATTTCGCCGGAGCCAAAGCGAAGGCCGCAAAAGCCCCCGCGAAGTAAGCAGGGGCCAACCGGCAAAAAAGACACGCGCCTTTTATGGCGCGTGTCTTTTTTGTGTGTGCCCAGCATGAACATGACTAGGAGGTGCAAGTCCTCTGGAGAACCCGGTCGCAGGGACTCCAAGTGAACCGCAAAGCGAAGGCCGGAAGGCCAGGACCGCGAGGTCCACGCTGAAAGAAGCGGGTAGCGAAGCCGCGAGTTGACGAACAGAAACCGGATACGAGGCACTTCCACTCAGGGCGAGCGGGCAAATGACCGCGAAGCTCTCGCGACCAAAGGGTGACGGTGTAAATCCGGCGATTGCGCGGTGAAAGCCATGAGTCTTACCTGGGGAGATCTCGCCTCATGCCTGAAAGGGCGACGCCGCAAGGCGGAGCGAGAAGTCAGCAGAGGCCGTAGTAGTTCCGTTTAAACACGGGGCGAAGGGCCGAATGAAAAGGAGAGCGTAGCAATCATGAGTCTCGAAAATGCAAAGCACCAGAAGACCGTGCAAACGGAGCTCCCGCTGGAATTCAAGGGTGAAGCCCAAGAAGACCCGCGAAGCGGTGACGCATGGACGGCGATGAAGGAAACCGCACGCTTAGGAACCGACCGCTTGATGGAAGAAGCGGTCGGACACGCAAACGTCGAACTGGCGTTAAAGCAAGTCAGAGGAAACAAGGGAAGCTCCGGCGTCGATGGGATGACGGTGGATGAACTGCCGCATTACGTGGCAAAACACTGGGCGGAACTGCGAACGCAATTGCTCGCAGGAACGTACCAGCCAAAACCCATAAAGCGGCAAGAGATAGAGAAAGAGGGCGGAGGGGTTCGAGTTCTAGGAATACCCTGCGCGCTCGATAGGTTCATCCAGCAGTGCATCCTGCAAACGTTGCAGCCGAGATTCGATCCGACCTTCTCGAAACACAGCTACGGTTTCCGACCTGGACGAGGAGCCCACCAAGCAGTAGGCGCGGCTCAACGCTACATTCAGGAAGGACGCCGATGGGTGGTGGATGTGGACCTGGAGCAGTTTTTTGATCGGGTCAACCACGACGTGCTGATGGGGAGATTGGCGAAACGGATAACGGACAAAAGATTGCTGAGGCTGATTCGTCGCTACCTGGAAGCCGGGATGATGGCCGACGGAATAGTGATGGAACGGGAGGAAGGGACGCCGCAGGGCGGTCCTCTTTCCCCTTTGATGGCAAACGTGCTTCTCGATGAGGTGGACAAGGAGTTGGAAAAACGCGGACACGCTTTTGCGCGCTACGCCGATGATTGCAACGTCTACGTTCAATCAGAGCGGGCGGGCAAGAGGGTCATGGAGGCGCTTAAGAACCTCTACGCGGGACTTCGGCTTAAGGTCAACGAATCGAAGAGTGCGGTGGCACGTGTTTGGACCCGGAAGTTCCTCGGCTACAGCTTTTGGGTAGCCAAAGGGGGTGAGGTCAAAATGCGTGTTGCGCCAAAAGCTCTGGGGCGGATAAAAGAGCGCGTTCGGAAAATCACACGCCGGATCGGCGGCAGAAGCATGTCATCGGTAGTAGCAGAATTACGAAGCTATCTGACGGGATGGAAGGAGTACTTCCGACTTGCACAGACGCCAAAGAAATTCGGCGAACTCGATGGCTGGATACGTCGCCGCCTTATCGCGGTACAACTCAAGCAGTGGAAACGCGGAACAACAGCTTACCCAAAACTACGCGCCCGAGGAGTTCCCAAGCGCGTGGCCGCGGCAGCCGCTGCCCACGTTCACCGCTGGTGGAGGACGGCCGCGCATGGGGCGCTCAACACCGCCTTTCCCAGGAACTACTACACCAAACTGGGGGTACCAAAGCTTGCCGCGTAACCTCAACTTTTCAAACCGCCGGATGCGGTCCCGCATGTCCGGTGGTGTGGGAGGGGACGGGCGGGGTTAATCCCGCCCGCCCCTATCCCGATACATCACATAGGCGCCGATTTCTCCGGTTGTGGTGTAAGGTCCGGTTACCTGACAATGACTGCTGAAACCGTCTCTGTTTGGTAACGATGGGTCTTGCGGCGGGTTACCAAACACTTTATGCTAATAGGGATTATTGTTTGGTAACCATGGCGACCATGAACCCGGTGAGAGGCGTACTTTCCGAGGAGCTCGAGAACTCCGAACGTCTGCTGAAGAGATATCAGCAGGCGATCGCGGCGTTGCCGAAGGGGAGTCTCGTCCCGAAGAAGATCAAGGGCGGCCTGTTCTACTATTTGGCTTATCGCAAGGCGGACAAGGTCCGCTTCGACTATAAAGGGAAGCTCTCCGCCAAGGAAGTGGCGGACTACAAGCAGGCGGCGAGCCAAAAAGAGAAGTATCGCGGCCTCGTCTCGGATCTCAAGAAGCAGATCGTGTTCCTGAATCGGGCGCTCCATGAAAGAAAAAGACGCTCCCGTTGACCTCGTCCTCGAGGTGCTGCGCCATCTGGACAAGGCGGGCGTCTTGCCGGACATGGTGCTCGTCGGGAGTTGGTGCGTCCATTTCTACAAGGGCTATTTCGACGGGGCCGCCCTGTCGGCGATCCGCACGCGCGACATGGATTTCTTGATCCCGACGCCGCCCAAGCTGAAGGGTGAAGAGCTGGCGCATGAATCAAAAATAAATCCTTTCCCACCCATTTTTTAGATTCAGACCGGAAGCGTTTAGAGCCGTCGGCCCCCTTTAGAGGGACCTCGCCTGCCCGAAAACACAAAAATGGTGGGGAGGGATGTTGGGCGGGCGCAGGTCGCCCTGTGGATGGTGTGGATAACCCGAGCTGAGTGAGAATTCCGGCCGTCAGGCCGTGGCGCGCAGCAGGATGTGGTAAGCGATCAGGGTTTTATCGAGCCGCGCCTGAAATGCCGCGTTGCCTCGCTTGGTGAGCTGGTCGCTTCCGAGGTCCCACTTGAGCATCTTGAAGAGGCGTTCGATGGTCGTGCGTTTGGCCAGCATGGCCTTGTAGCGCTTGGCGAGGGGCGGGTCCTTGGGATTGATGAACGGAAGAAAATCGAAGGGGATCGTGACATGCCGCCCCTCTTGGGTGCCGGGACAGCATTGGTCTTTGAGGGGACACGTTGGGCAAGCGGCGTTGCCATGCGCGTCCTTGGGCGGGCCGAAGTTAAAGACTTCCGTGTTCCAGCGCACCCCGAGGTAGTTGAAAGCGCCGCCCGCCAAGCAGACGGGTTCACCGTTGGGAGTGATTTTAGCGACGCCCCGTGGAAGGTCCTCGGTGATGGGTTTGCGACCGCGCGGATTGGAAGAACATACCAGGCGCAGGTTGTAATCTCTGAGCAGGCGCTCCTTCAGAGCAGGCTCATCAGCAGCACCGTCGTCAAGCAGTAATTCAAACCAATCCTTCAGCCAGGGCTGCGTCTTGAGGAGGCGATCGATGCTGACCTCGATTGTTTTGCTGTCATGGCTGGCGGCGTCCGTGACGGCATATGCGTCAAGGACGATCCCCTGGCCGGGAAGGGTCAGGGCCGAGGCTTTATGCGCCCAGGACATCCTTCCTGAGGACTTCACCATGGTCCCCGCCCCGTCATCGGTGTAGACCCACGGATGATGGCAGGGTAGTCCAAGTAGTTTGTTCTCGCAGCCACAACACTTGGTCACATGCGCGACGGATTTCTTATGAACTTTCCCCTTCTCGTCTGTGTACTCCATCACCTGGAACGAGGAATAGGCGTAGTAGTGCGTCGTGTCATGGACGAGGATTTTCTCCGGCTTGATGGCCCCGGCTTGGACCGAACGCTCGACTTCGTTGAGCTTGAGCTGATTCCACAAACCGGCATCTGTCATGATCTGGTCAAACTGCTCGAGTTTGCGCAGTGAGGGGATATCCGTCTGACGGTAGTTTCCGTTGGGGTCGGGCGGAGTAAATCCGCAAGCCCTGGCAAAGGCCGGATTGTTGGTCAGATGATGATGAGCCTCATCAGGTTCGGGATCGCGCCCCATGATGACGAGGCCGACAAAGATTTTGAGCAGGGAGAAGAAATCCTTGGCTGCGCGGCCAGCGCTGCGCACAGGGACCTGGCCGGGCGCTATCTCAGCGGGGTTGACGTGAAGGATTTCCTGGGGAGGCACCCTGGCTTCAAAGAGCAGGGGTGTCAGTTCGTTTCCCATGGTGGGGCGGTCGAACAAGAGCCGTAGACGTGCTTGCTCTTTTGACTCGTCATTGACGGGTCGGGTTGCAGCCGCCGCCTCTCGTCGATTCGCGGCCTCGACGTTGAAGCGATACAGGGCCTCATAATAGCGCACGGCGATTTCCTTGTACGCGTACCAGTCGAGGTCGCGCATGATGGGAGACCGAGAACGATGTCGTGCACCCGCGCAAGAAATCGTCCAAACGTTTCCGGCAATACGAGTCTGAGTACGCACGGCTGGCTCAGGAACTGACGCAGACGGGCTACTTGTGGGTGGGGACGATCTTGCGGCGAACGCAACGCTGTGGGCAAGCTTCATGTCGTTGCCAGAAGGGACCCAAGTTTCATCATGGGCCTTATTATTTCTGGACCCGCAAGGTCGCAGGCAAGACGGTATCGCGGCTATTGCCTACGGCGCAGGGGCAGTTGTGCCAGGATTGGATCAGCAATCGGCAACGACTTCACCAGATCATCGACCGGATGCATGCCATTTCCCAAAAAGTGCTGCCTCACTTGTTGGCTGCGGGAATCGCCGGTGAAAGGCAGGCGCGGCAAAGCAGGGGGAGCAAACGGCCCTGAACGCTCAGGGCAATTTTGCAACATGCCGATGCTATAGGAGTGTTGGCAATCCGAAGAAGAAATCCCCTCAGTTTAGCCGAGAAACTGGGTCGGATTTACAAAATTGCCGGACGCTCGCACAGAAAATTATGGTTATTGTGCTGATGGAATTTTTATTTGTGCGCCAGCTCTACAGGTAAACTCACGCTAGGCGTATGCTAAACTAACACAAGCACGGCGTCGCTACGCTAGCGGTCCGAACCGGATTTCCCACGAGATGGATACTCAACGCTACAATTCCATTGATGTAATGCGCGCTATCGCCATTGTATTTATGGTGCTTTGTCATTGCCTGATCTATCTCACGCCGCTTAATTTGCAAACACCGTGGCTCTACTTTTTCTCTGATAATATCGTTGGTGACTTGGCCGCCCCCATGTTTCTTTTTCTCGTTGGTGTTAGTCAGGCGGTGTCAGCCGAGCGGGAACAACGCCGAGGCCGCAATAACCAGGCGAGTCGCACTATCAAGCGTGGGGGCGCTATTGTCATTTTTGGACTATTCTTTGCAGTTGTTGCTTGGGGGCCCCGAGACATCTTCAACTGGGACATACTGCCGCTCATCGGAGTATCGCTCATCGCAATTGCTGTGATCCGGAGATGGCCTAGCGTCGTCATAGCCGCATTGGCTGGCACCCTTGTCGTGGCGGCACCCAGCGTACGGGGGTATTGGAACTATGTTCAATTTTGGGGCGGCGGCGTGGTGTCGGTGGCGGCAGTCACCGCCTGGTTTCCGCATTTTCTTTACAGTCCTGTTGAAGATTACCAGGGCGGATTTGGTTTGGCGCAAGCCCTTCGAGGCCTGGTCGCCTGTGGATATTTCCCGATCCTGCCATGGCTCGCTTTCCCGCTCTGCGGCTATGTCACCGGACGGCACTATACGCGCGGTGAGGTGTCGATGGGCGCTGTTGCGATCGGGGGACTTCTTTTGATGGTGCTGGGTTTAGCCGCTGGTTATAAGGCGAGCCTGAAGGCGAATTTCGATGTGATAAAAGACTTTCTCACGCCCCTCGCATTCTACCCGAACACAACCACAATGCTACTTCTCCAGTTGGGCTTTGTACTAACGACTTTTGCCGTCCTCACCAAACTCTGTGATCAGCAACCGCAAAAGAGCATCAACTCGTCCTACTGCCAACGTCTCAGTCGCTACTCATTAACGGTGTATGTCGGTCATCATTTTGCCTTTCTTTGGCCTCTCTGGTTGTTTGGCGCCATCAATGGGCAATGGGACATGTACTACAAGAAGGCGCTCCCTAATGTTGTCGGCCTTTCAATTGGTGTGGCGGTCCTAATCCTCTTGCAACCACTTTTGGCTTTGTGGGATAGGAAAGGAGGCAAATACAGCTTGGAATGGTTCCTGAAACAGTGGTGTTGACGCCTATCCTTTCAAGGTGCGGTGAAGCTAGGCCAACTTTAGGTTAATCGGCGGTCGCGCGCGGGGCGGACGACGGACATAGCCTTCAGATCGAAGAGCTGATCGCGCAGGAGCACGGCCGGAGATCTGGATCAAGGTCGTCTCCGAGCGCAGGAAGCCCTCGTGGTTGGTGCCAAGAATGGCGACGAGCGAGACTTCGGGGAGATCTAGGCCTTCGCGCAACAAATTGATCCCGAGGAGGATATCGAAGATGCCCGAACGGAGGTCTTGCAGAATCTAGATGCGTTAACTTTGCAAGTAGTTCAAAGGCACAATGACTCAAAAGTAGTTCCCACAGCGGAGAGCGTAGCGCGTAGCGCCAAAATCAGTTTCCGTCAAGGACGGTCCCGGAGGGAAGTTCCCAGTCGAGAGCCTTTCCTTCCCCGCAGGGGGCCATGGCCCCCTGCGGGGCTCCGTCCTAATGAATGCCGGGCAACAAGGCCCCTGCGGTCCGCACACGCGCTTTCGCGCGTCGTTGGCCGTTTATTCTTCCACCGGTGGTTGGTCTACGCCATCGGAGCGCATCGTCTCCCAAACGACCCAGGCTTCAAACTCCTCCTCAGCGGGAAGGTTTCGCTGCCCGGCTTCCGGCAACACCTCGTGCGACCAAAATTCAAAGCGCCGAGAATGGCTTGGCCGTCTCATAGGCCCTCGCCACGGACAGCATTTTATTTTCCTGGAACACATCCACGATGAGTTGGAGGCCGATGGGCAAGCCCTTCCGGGACAAGCCGCAGGGAATCGACATGCTCGCATTGCCAGCCATGTTCGATGGGATCGTAAAGATATCGGACAGGTACATCGCCAGCGGGTCATCGGTCTTCTCGCCGAAGCGAAATGGCGGCGTGGGTGTCGTCGGCGTTGCGATGAGGTCCACCTGCGTGAAAACTTCCTTAAAATCATTCGCTATCAAGGTGCGCACGCGCTGGGCTTTTGAATAGTAGGCGTCGTAGTAGCCGGAGGACAGCGCGTAGGTTCCGAGCATGATGCGGCGCTTGACCTCGGAACCGAAACCCGAGCCGCGCGTCATCTCGTAAACTTCCCGCAGGCTCGACGCGGCGCTATCCTTGTAGCCGTAACGAATGCCATCGAAACGCGCGAGATTCGAGGACGCTTCTGAGGGGGCGATAATATAGTAGGTTGCGACCGCATACTTCGTGTGTGGAAGGCTCACTTCCCGCACGGATGCGCCGAGCGACTTAAGCACATCAACGGCGTCGCGCACCAAGGTCTCGACCTCGGAGTCGAGGCCTTCAATAAAATACTCTCGAGGCAGGCCGATGCGCAGACCCTTTAAATTCTTCGGCGCCGGCGTGGGGGCGGGGGGCGCATTGAGCGCAGATGTCGCGTCGCATTGATCGTGGCCCCCGATCACGGACAGGGCGAGTTCCGCATCGGCCACGGTGCGGGCGAATGGCCCGATCTGGTCGAGCGATGAGGCAAACGCGACCAGGCCATAACGAGAGACAAGGCCATAGGTCGGTTTGAGGCCGACAACGCCGCAGAACGCCGCAGGCTGGCGTATCGAGCCCCCGGTGTCGGATCCGAGGGCGATCGCGCACATCCGCGCTGCGACCGCCGCCGCCGAACCTCCTGAGGATCCGCCGGGCACGCAGGCCTGGTCCCAGGGATTGGTCGTCTTTTGGAATGCGGAATTTTCCGTTGAAGAACCCATGGCGAACTCGTCCATGTTTGTTTTTCCGAGGATCACCGCATCGGCGGCCAGAAGACGGGCGGTGACGGTCGCGTCGTAAGCGGCGATATGCCCTTTCAATATTTTCGATGCGCAGGTCGTCTCCACGTCCCGGAGTTGGATGTTATCCTTCAAGGCGACGGGAACCCCGGCCAACGGCCCTAGGCGCCCGCTCTTTTTGCGCTTGGCGTCCACCGCACGGGCTTGCGCGAGGGCGCGGTCCTTGGTGACGGTCAAGAACGCACGGACCGTGCCCTCGAGCTTATCGATCCGCGCGAAATGGGCGGCGGCAACGTCTTCCGCGGTGGTCTCGCCGTTTTGAACGGCGGCCGCGATCCGGGTGGCGTCTAATGTCGTTAGATTCATGCGCGAGGGAAATTGTCTTGCCGGCGTGGTTTATTGCGGCTCATTGGAGAATGGTTTATTTTCCGCATTCCATGCTCGAGTATACAAAGACGGCGGGCCGGTCTGGACGTCTTGCCTTCGGCGGGGGTGCATTCCCCTAATGTCGGCGCTCTGCCGCGATCTGGTCAGTGAATTATTATTCTGCGATATCAGACCGGCCGGACGGCCGACGTCTTTGGATGCGGTTGCCCCATGGATCTGCGCGTGCTTACTTCCATCGGATCGGCTTGCCCCGTTGTTCCCAGTGTCTTTGCCAGCGTCCATCTTCCGACTGGTATAAGGCGCATAGGGCCAGCATCTCCTCGGCACCTGTTTGTGAGCGCTCTGTTTCAGAAGCCTCAAGGTCGGGGTCAATGCCGCCTATGTTCCAGAACTTCTCACTACCTTTCATGCGCAACGCAAATTGCTTGACGCCGCCCTCCACTACTCCAGACCCGATCGGCCACCCTTGGCACGAAAGCTCGGATAGTCGATGGCGTCTCGA
>CAZGVK010000013.1:0-3560 GCA_964529095.1 uncultured Elusimicrobia bacterium | reverse complement strand
ATTCTCCCCGGTCTGGGCGTTGAGTCCCTCGCCGTTGGAGCCGCTTAAGACCTTCTGCACGACGATAGAACCCTCGAGTCCCGAGTTCTCGGCGATCTGACGGATCGGAGCTTGGAGAGCGCGGCGCACGATCTGAGCGCCCGTGGTCTCATCGTCATTTTCGCCCTTGAATTTCTCGAGGGTCTCGGAGGCGCGGAGCAAGGCGGCTCCGCCGCCCATGATCATACCTTCCTGGACGCCGGCGCGGGTCGCGTTGGACGCGTCCTCGACCTTCGTCTTCTTGGCCTTCATCTCCGTCTCGGTGGCAGCGCCCACATTGATGACAGCCACGCCGCCGGAGAGCTTCGCCAGGCGCTCCTGGAGCTTTTCCTTGTCGTAGTCGGAGGTCGTGTCCTCGATTTGTTTGCGGATCGAGTCGGCACGCTTTTTAATCTCGCTCTTGTCACCGGCGCCGTTGACGATGGTCGTGTTGTCTTTATCGATGACGACTCTCTTGGCGCGGCCGAGCATCTCGAGAGTGATCTTGTCCATCTTGTGGCCGAGCTCATCGCTGATGACCTCTCCACCGGAAAGAACCGCGATGTCCTGCAGCATTTCCTTGCGGCGATCGCCAAAGCCAGGAGCCTTGACCGCAGCCGCTTTAAGTGTGCCGCGCATCCTATTTACCACCAGGGTCGCGAGAGCCTCGCCCTCAACATCCTCTGCGATCATTAGGAAGGACTTGCCGGTCTTCACGATCTTCTCAAGCAAGGGCATGAGGTCGGGCATGGCCGAGATCTTCTTGTCCGTCATGATGATGTAAGGATCATCCAGGACGGCTTCCATCCTCTCGGAGTCGGTGATGAAGTAAGGCGAGATGTAGCCGCGATCGAATTGCATACCCTCGACGATTTCCAGTGTTGTATCGGCGCTCTTACCCTCTTCAACCGTGATCACGCCTTCGTGGCCGACCTTCTCCATTGCCTCGGCGATCATGTTGCCGATGGTCTTATCGTTGGCGGAGATGGTCGCGACCTGCGCTTTCTCTTCCTTGGTCTTGACGGGCTTGACACTCTTCTTGAGTTCCTTGACCACGACCTCAAGGGCTTTGTGCATGCCGCGTTGGATGGCCTTGGCGTTGGCGCCGGCCGTGATGTTCTTGATGCCATCTGCCAATAGAGCCTGGGTCAGAACCATAGCCGTGGTGGTTCCGTCGCCGGCGACGTCGTTGGTCTTGGAGGCGACCTCCTTGACCAGCTGGGCGCCCATGTTCTCGAAGGGGTCCTGGAGTTCGATCTCCTTAGCGATCGTGACGCCATCGTCGACGATCGAGGGAGAGCCGTACTTCTTCTCCAGAACAACGGAGCGGCCCTTGGGGCCGAGTGTGACCTTGGTGGCATTGGCGAGCTTGTCGACACCTTGCTTTAAGCTGCGGCGGGCTTCTTCTGCGAAAATAATTTTTTTAGCCATGTTTGTCTATCCTCTTTTTAAATATCGTTACTTGAGTATGCCCAGGATGTCGTCCTGGTGCATAATGAGATACTCCTGGTTATCGAGCTTGATCTCGCTGCCAGAGTACTTGCCGTACAGGATGCGATCGCCGGCTTTGACGTCCATCGCAAGAACCTTGCCATCTTCCGTCATCTTGCCTTTGCCGCAGGCCACAACTTCGCCCTCTTGGGGCTTTTCCTTAGCCGTATCGGGGATGATGATCCCGCTGCGCTTGGTTTCCTTGTTTTCGATAGGCTTGACGAGGACCCGGTCGCCTAGGGGTTGTATCTTGACGTTTGTGAGAGTTGCTTCAGCTGTCATTATGTTTAGACCTCCAGAATACTTGCCGGTTGAGAAGCGTGCAAAATTAGCACTCGCTCATCCCGATTGCTAATTATAACACTAATTCCTCAAAGTTGTCAATCGGAGGATTTAATTGCTAACTTTGATTGCCCACGCCTCTTTGTGGAGCCCAATGGATGACGCCCTTTCTATCCACCTTGCTAACGCCCTTAAATATCGCTTGGCGCTGCTCAAGTCACTGCACGTCGAAGCGACCAATGCCTACCGGCTGTTTCATGGCAGTGTTGAGGGCCATCCGGGGCTGGCGGTGGATCGTTATGGCGACTTGTTGCTTGTCCAGAGCTTCCACAGTTCTCTGCAGCCATCGCAACTGGCAACGCTTGAAGACTTCTACGCTGGGGCCTTGCCGGGATTGACAGTGGTCTACAACGACCGCAGTCGACCGAATTCACGCATCGCTAACGAGCTTTCGCCCGAGCTCCTGGCTGCCGCGAGAGCACCGCGCCTGGCGCGGGAGTTGGGTGTCAATTACCGCATCCGAGGGCGGCACGCCGGCCAGGACCCTTGGCTCTTCCTCGATCTGCGCGCTGCTCGCCGCCGCGTGATGCGGGAGGTGGCGGGCAAGTCGCTGCTCAACGTCTTCGCCTACACCTGCGGCGTGGGTGTTGCCGCCGCCAAGGCCGGGGCGAGTTGTGTTGTGAATGTGGATTTCGCGCGGTCAAGCCTTGCAGTCGGCGAGGAGAACGCCCAGCTCAACGACCTGCCCATTGAGGTGCGTTTCGTGTTGAGCGACGCTTTCCCGGCCCTGCGGCAGCTCTCCGGGCTGGGTCAGCTTCGGGTCGTGCGCGGCAGATGCCTGCCGCCGTTCCTTGAGCTCAAAGAACGCCGGTTCGATATGGTGTTCCTCGACCCGCCTCGTTACGCCAAGAGCTCTTTTGGCGTGGTGGACATTGTCAACGACTATCCAGCGGTATTCAAGCCTGCCCTGCTCTGTGTTGCCGAGGGAGGTTCTATGATCTGCTGCAACAACGCGGCGTCGGTCGCGCGCGAGGTATGGCTTGAGCAGCTTGAGCGCAGCGCCTGCAAAGCCGGCCGAGCGATCCGCGCCGTGGAGTGGCTTGTGCCGGAAAGCGATTTCCCAAGCCCAGACGACCGACCGCCCCTGAAGATGGCGCTGCTGCGGCTATAGTCCTTATTTATTTAAGCCGGTCGGTTTGCCAGCCTCTCCTCTAACTGGCGGACCTTCACCAGCAGCGCGGGAAGGCGTTCTAAGGCCGCGTGCATTTTATGCATTTCGCGGGCGGGCCGCGCCGGCGTGCCGAAATAGACCTGCTTGGGTTGGGTATCCTGGGCGACTCCGGACATGCCCATGACGATGGAGCCCTTGGCGATCTTGAGGTGGTCTTTGACGATGACCATGCCGGAGATCATGGCCCCATCTTCGATCACGACGGAGCCGCCGATGGCGGTGTTGCCCACGATGTAAACATATCGGCCTACCTGGGTGTTATGCCCGATATGGACTTGGTCGTCGATTTTGGTATGCGCGCCGATCGTCGTGCTTTCGATCGTGGCCCGGTCCACGGTGCAGCCGGCGCCGATCTCGACGTCGTCGGCGATGACGACGTTGCCGATCTGCGGGATTTTATGTCGCTGTCCCGGCTGATCGTAGAATCCGAAGCCGTCGGCGCCGATGACGCTGCCGCCGTGGATGATGCACTCTTTGCCGATGATGCAGTGGTGGCCGATGACGACGTTGGCGTACAGCACCGTGCCCGCGCCCACCT
>CAZGVK010000012.1:0-4089 GCA_964529095.1 uncultured Elusimicrobia bacterium | reverse complement strand
GAAGCTGAAGGGGGACGCAAAAGAATTCGCGCCGAAGCTCTGAATTTTTCGCACGCGCCCCAATTGATGGGACTCACCCCGAGGGGCGCGCCAAACTTGTAGAATTCTCGCACGAGCGTGGATAAGCCATTTTTGATTGCTTTCAATCTTACCCGGGCCAAGCTGGTTGCCGCCAGCGTGTTCAAGGCGGACAGCCCCGTATCGCGCAGCCGCGGACTTCTCGGCCGAGAGTCCATCGCCGCCGATGAGGGCTTGTGGATCGTTCCGTGCCCGATGATCCACACATTTTTCATGAAGTTTGCGATTGACGTTCTTTTTCTCGATGGGGATCTCATGGTCCGGCGGGTGATCGAGAATCTTCCCCCGTGGCGGCTGTCGCCGTGGATTTTTTCGGCGCGCAGCGTGCTCGAGCTCAAGGGCGGCGCGCTTCAAGGCTCGGTGAAAGCAGGAGACCGGATCGAGATGAGGCAAGCGTGAATTTAGCGGCCGAGCCGGCAGGCGAGGGACCGTCCGAGTTGAAGCCTGAGTTCCCGACACCCTCGGGTATCGACATCAAGCGTTATTATGGACCGGAGACGGTGTCCGTCGGCCCGCTGGGCGAGGCGGGGGCGTACCCGTTTACGCGCGGCATTCAAAAGACGATGTACCGCGGTCGCCTCTGGACGATGCGTCAGTACGCGGGCTTTGGCTCTGCTCAGCAGACCAATGAGCGCTTCCTCTGGCTTCTCGCGCAGGGTCAGACCGGTCTTTCCACCGCCTTCGATCTGCCCACACAGATCGGCCTTGACGCCGACGATCCCAAGGCCAAGGGCGAGGTGGGCCGCGTTGGCGTGCACATCGGCACCCTGGAGGACATGGAGCTTCTCTTCCATAATATTCCGCTCGATTCCGTCTCCACCTCTCTGACAATCAATGCGACCGCCGCAGTCCTGCTCGCGTTTTATGTCGCCGTCGCCAAGAAGCGAGGCATTGATCTTCATGCTCTCCAGGGCACCTTGCAGAACGACATTCTCAAAGAGTTCATCGCGCGCGGCACCCAGGTTTTCCCCGTGGCGCCGAGCCTGCGGCTGTGCGCCGACAGCATGGAGTGGTCGTTCAAGAATACGCCGCAGTTTCACCCGATCTCAATCTCCGGTTATCACATCAGGGAGGCGGGCGCCGACGCCGTGCAGGAAATCGCTTTGACTTTCGCCAATGCCAATGTCTATATCGACAGCCTGCTTAAAAGAGGCGTCGGCATTGATGTTCTGGGTCCGAAACTCGCGTTCTTTTTTGGCTGTCATAACCACTTTCTCGAGGAGATCTCCAAATTCCGCGCCGCCCGCCGTGTCTGGGCGCGCATCATGAAGGAAGATTTTGGAGCGTCAGACCCGAAATCGCAGTCGTTGCGCTTTCATGTGCAGACCTGCGGCTCAACCTTGACGAGTTCTCAGCCGCTCAACAACGTGATGAGAGTTGCCTGGCAGGCGATGGCGGCTGTTTTAGGCGGGGCGCAAAGCCTTCATACCAACTCTTACGACGAGGCCCTGGCCTTGCCCTCGGAGGAGTCCGCGTCGATTGCTCTGCGCACCCAGCAGATACTGGCGCATGAGACGGGTATCGCCGACACCGTCGATCCTCTCGCCGGGTCCTGGGCGATCGAGTCGCTGACCAATGAAATTGATGCGCGCGTGAGCGCCCGGCTTGCCGAGATCAAGGCGCAGGGCGGCATGCTCGTGTTCATCGAGAGCGAGAGGGCTCAGCGCGAGATTCAAGAGGCGTCCTACCGCTGGCAATGCGATGTCGAGGAAGGGCGGCGCAAGATTGTCGGGGTCAATACGCTCAAGACTGAGGAAAACTCCGCTCCTGGATGGAAGCGCTTGAAGGTTTCACCAAAGCTCGAGTTGGAGCAAGTGAAACGCCTTAAGGCATTCCGCAAGAAGCGGGATGCGAAGATGTGCAATGCAGGGCTTATGCGCCTGGAGATCGCCGCACGATCTTCAGGGGAGAATTTGTTCCCGCATATTCTGCGCGCGGTCGAGTCGAACGCCACCTTGGGCGAGATTTTTGGTACCTTGCGGTTCGTCTTTGGAGAATACAATGGCGCTTAAAGGTCTACGGCGGCGAAAAACTGTTTCAGAAGTGCTCGCGGAGCGGAAACTTCTCGATGAGGAGCAAATCAAGAAGGTCGTGGTCGAAGCGGCCAGGTCCGGGAAGAGCTTTCAACAGGCCGCCGTCGACCTTGGCATGATCGGCAAAGCGCAGCTTCTCAAGGCGCTGTCCGAGGACTGGCAGGTCAAGGCGGTGGATCTCCTCCAGGTGGAGGTGGATGCCGAGGTGGCTAAGATCATCCCCGAGGCCGTCGCGCGTCGCCATGCTGTTATTCCCTTTGCCAAGGAGGAGAGCGTGCTGTTTCTCGCGATGGTCGATCCGCGCGACTTCTTCGCCTCCGAAGATATTCAACTGCGCACCGGCCTTGAGATACTGCCGTACCTGGCGCTGCCGGCAGACATTACAGTTGCGCTTGACGCCTCCTACGGGCGAGGGGAGGGCGCGGCCCTCAACCGTTTGATGACGGATGTCGCCAAAAACGAGGCGGCGTCCATCTCTGAGACGGGCGGCCTCGAATTGCAGAAGTCCGATCAGAAAACAGACATCACGGATATCGATGCCTCAGCGCCCGAGGTCGAGAAGTTCGTCAACGCCATCATCCTCGGAGCGCTCTCGATGAAGGCCTCGGATATTCATGTCGAGCCTTTCGAGGACCCGACAGGGAAGAATTCCAAGATTCTCTTGCGCTACCGTATCGACGGCCTCCTTGTTCCCGGTCCGTTCTCCGTGCCGTGGGGTTATCGCAATGCGATCATCGCCAAGATCAAGATTATGACGAATTCGATGAATATCACCGAGCGGCGCATCCCGCAATCGGGCCGCATTCAGATCTTGGCCCAGGGGAACCCAATCGAGTTCCGCGTGGAGATGGTGCCCACGGTCTACGGAGAATCGTGCGTCATGCGCATCTTGGATCGCAAATCCGTTCAGGTTGACATTCTTAAGATGGGTTTTATGCAGGACACCCTCGACAAGTTTCTTGCGCTGCTCAAGGGCATCGGCGGCAAGAAGAATTTCGGCCTCATCGTTGTTTGCGGCCCTACGGGCTCGGGCAAGTCGACAACGCTTTACGCGGCCTTAAACCATGTCAATCGTCCGGATATTAAAATACTGACTGCGGAAAATCCCGTCGAGTACAACCTCGATGGCATCGTCCAGGTCCCCGTGAACCCTGACGTGAAGCTCGGCGAAGGCAAGAAGTTTGATTTCGCGGGCGCGCTGCGCTCGTTTTTGCGCTTGGACCCGGATGTCATCATGGTCGGCGAGATCCGCGATGAGGAAACCGCCCATATCGCGATGGAAGCCGCGATGACCGGCCACCTGGTCTTTTCGACCATTCATACCAACGACGCGGCCTCGACGATTTCTCGATTGACCGATATGGGTCTGCCGTCCTTCATGGTCGCCACGACGATCAAAGCGGTCCTCGCGCAGCGGCTTGCGCGTCGTCTCTGCGTTTGCAAGGTGCCGCATGACGCGACGCCTGAGGAAAAAAATATTTTTGAGGAGAATGGCGTCGATCTTCCGGCGGGCGCTAAAATCATGGGTCCGCCGAAAGGCGGCGGCTGTGATATTTGCAAGAACCTCGGCTACAAGGGCCGTGTCGGTATGCATGAGCTCCTGGTGATGACGGACTCTCTGCGGATGTTCTGTCTTAAGGACGTTGCCGCTGACCCCGTCCGCAAGATGGCGATGAAGGAAGGTATGCGGCTGATTGCCCAGGACGGCCTCGAGAAGGTGAAGCTGGGGCTGACGACATGCCGCGAAGTGCTCGGAGGCACAGAATAGTCATGGCAAAGACCAACATAAACTCGGACGGCCCCGCAATGAATGTTGATTTGGCGCTCGAACTCTTCTCGATTGCGGGCTCGCTCAACTCGACGATCGACCTTGATTTTCTGCTTCAAAAAATCGGAGCCGCGGATGAGCATCTTCTCGATTCGGAGGCGTGCGCGATCATGCTCGTCACCGCCGACAAGATGCATTTGTTCTTCCTTG
>CAZGVK010000011.1:0-20519 GCA_964529095.1 uncultured Elusimicrobia bacterium | reverse complement strand
CATGGCGAAAGCGAGCCGCGAGGATCCGCGGGAGGGCCCGCCGGAGACGCACGACAAGCCGCCCGGCGGGCACCGGGACTGGATGGAACGCCACCTGTGGCAGATCCAGCCCGTGCGCGACGTCCTCGTCGTCGTCGGGCTCGTTGCGTTCTTCACGCTGATCAGCCTGCTCCTCACGCGGCATGCGGTCCCTCGCCTCGTCCTGCTGGTCATCGGCGGCAAACTCGCGCTCGATCTGACTTTTCATTTCTGGTTCGTCCTGTTGTATCATCGCTGGCAGGGACTCGCCTTTGAGAAGAGCACGTTATTGAAAGCGGCCTTCGTGACGATCGCCGAGCCGGTCAGCTTCCAACTCGTGCGCCACACGGGAGCGCTGTTGGGATGGCTCGGTTTCCTCAGCGGCGCCAGCGACTGGACGCCTCAGCGCGACCATCAACTAGCCCCGAAAATTACAGGAGGAGTATGAGAGACCGGCTTAAGATCGTTCTTGCCCTGATGTTGGCGGCGGCCTCGGCGCGCGCCGCGGCGACGGAGTTCGACAAGGGGCTGCAGCTCAAAAAGGACGGGAAGTTCGCGCCGGCGGCGAAGGTCTTCACGGAGATCCTCGCCAAGAAGCCGCGCAACCTCGCTGCCCTCGAGCAGTCGGCGACGCTGCAGGGCTGGCTCGGGGATTATCCCGCGTCGATCGCGACTTGGACCCTCGCGCTCGAAATCGCGCCCACGAACAGGGACTTTCGGCTTGGGCTGGCCCGCGTGCTCTACTGGAACAGGGACTACAAGCCCTCCTTGACGGAGCTTGAGACCGTCTTGAAGAGCGAGCCAAAGAGCGTCGACGCCTGGACCCTCCTAGGCGACGTCTACGCGGCCTCGTCGCGTCTCCAGGAGGCGCACAAGGCCTACCTCAAGGCCCAAGAGCTCGCGCCGGATGACGCGGCGCTTGCGAAGAAAGCCGCTCGGACGGAGGCGGCCAAGCCATGAGTTTCATACGGACGGCGGCGCTGCTCCTGGCCTTTGCCGTATCCGCTTCGGCGGCGGCTCATGACCGATTCTCCATCGGCATGAAGCTCAAGAAGGAGAGAAAGCTCGATGCCGCCGAAGCCTCGTTCAAGCAGGCTTTGACGGAGGAGCCCGACAGCGAGGAGACGCTCGAGCAGTTGGCCACGGTCCAAAGTTGGCTCAAGAAGTACGACGACTCCATCGCCTCTTGGGAGCAAGCCCTGCGGTTGGCGCCGCGCAACGCTGTGCTGCGGGTGGGCTTGGCTCGCGTCCTCTACTGGAAAGGGGACTACGAGACGGCCTTGCGCCAACTCGCCGTCATCCAGGACCGCGATGTCGACGCCGTGGCGCTGGAAGGAGACATCCTGGCGGCGGCGGAACGCCCGGCTGCGGCGCGCAAAGCCTATGCGCGCGCCCTGGCCATGGCGCCAGCCGACAAGGAATTGTCCGAAAAGCTCGCGCGCACGCAAGAGCCCCTTCGCTGGCGACTCGACTCGGGCTACAGCAGCGAGCAATTCAACCGCCTGCGCGGCACGGAGTACGACGTCTACGCCCAACTCGGCTTCGCCTTCTCGAAGAAGGGCGCGTCCTGGGTCCGTTATGACTACCAGCGCCAGTTCGAGCTCATCGATCGGACCTACCTCTTCGGGGCGGCCTATCGCGCGGCGAAGCAGCTTCTCCTGCTCGTCGATTATTCGTTCACGCCCAAGAACCAGATCCGCTCGCGCTATCAGGTGAACGCCGGCGCAGAGATCATCCTGCCCTATCTCACCCCCCTCCTCAGCTATCGGCGCTTGAACTATGCGGATGGGAGCATAGACACCTTCACGCCCGGGTTCAGGCTGCAGTTCGCGCCTTGGCTGAACAACGAGTTCCGCTACGGGATCAGCAGCAACCTCAACGCGACGACGACCTACGGCTACCAGGTCCGGGCGAATTTCTTCATCGGCGAGGTCCTGGCGCCCTACCTGGCCTTCGCGCATGGCAAGGAGGCCATCCCGCCGCTGTCTGCGGCGGTGTCGGACTACTATTCAGCGGGAGTGGTTTGGAACATAGATCGCGCCTGGGGCATGAGGGTCGACTACTCCTATGAGGACCGCAAGCTGTTCTATATCCACCATTCGATCGGAAGCGGTCTTACGGTCAAATTCTAGGAAACCGAGGGATCATGGCTGACAACGACGCACGCGACGAGACGACCGCCTTCTTGCTGCTCCGGGCGTTCTTCGCCCAATTCTGGCTCCTCCAGTTCTTCGGGAAGCTCTACGACCAGGAGAGCCGCATCCTCGCCTGGCGCAACCTCGACATCTGGTCCGCCCATCTTACGAGCTGGTTCGACAAACAGACGGCGCTGTCGGCCTGGATCGTCCGGCCCTACTCGCTGGGCTTGCCCTACATCGAGCTGGCTTTGGGCCTGCTGTGGCTGACTGGATTGCAGACGCGCAAGACCATCATCGCCTCGGCGCTGCTGATCCTATCGCTCGACTTCGGTCTTCTCCTACAGCTCAAGCACGACACGGTGGCGCTCAACACGATCTACCTTCTGGCGCTGCTCCTTGCCTTGCGGTTGAGCCGCCGCAATCTCTGGTCGCTCGATGAGTTCCTGGGAGCAGGCGCCGCTCACGACCAGCAATGACACCGTCTCAGTTCAATCGGCGAGGTGGAATGTCCGGAAAAAATTGCGGCCGGAGTCAATCACCTGGCGGAGTCGGCCGATTATTTATCACCTGATTGGCCTTCTTATTTGACGGCCTGAACGGCCCCTGCGTCGACTGCGGCAACCTCCTTTGGCCGGATCGAACACTCCCCGGACTAACTCCACTCTCCGTCAAATGATCGTCCAGCTTTGCGTCAGCGCCTCGGCTTGCTCCAAGACAACTTGAGTCGCCTTCTCCTGCTTGTCCGGCGGATAGCCGTGCTTACGCAGAATACGCTTAACTAAGACGCGCAGTTGGGCGCGAACATTTTCGCGCACGGTCCAGTCCACCTTCACATTCTTGCGGATGATGTCGACCAGTTCGCGGGCGATGCCGCGCAGGGCTTCATCGCCGAGCACCTTAACCGCGCTATCGTTGACCTCAAGCGCGTCGTAGAAGGCGACTTCGTCCTCGCTAAGGCCCAGCGCCTCACCCTTCTTGTTCGACTCTCGCATGTCGCGCGCCAGTCCGATCAGCTCCTCGATCACCTGAGCGGCTTCGATGGCGCGCGCCTGATAGCGTCGAATCGATTGTTCAAGCAGGTCCGCGAATGATCGCCCCTTCACGACATTCTTCTTCATGCGCAGGCGAATCTCTCCGCTGAGAAGCTTACGCAGAAGCTCGATGGCCAGATTCTTATACGGCATCCCCTTCACTTCAGCCAGGAACTGCTCGGACAGGATGGAGATGTCGGGCTTCTTGAGGCCCGCCGCCGCGAAGATGTCGATGACGCCGTCGGACGAGACAGCGCGCGAGACGATCTGCCGCACGGCCAAGTCCAGCTCTTCCTTGGTCTTGGCATCATCGTCGACCCTCTTTAGGAGACCCGCCTTAACGGCCTGAAAAAAGGCGACATCGTCGCGAATCTTCATGGCTTCATCACTCGGCACGGATAACGCGAAGGCCTGGGACAAGTCGTTGACAACCGAAACAAGCCGCTCCTTCCCCTTCTCTTGCGCAAGAATGTGCTCCTGCGCTGCGGGCAGGACGCTCACCCGCTCTGTGGCCTTCTTCGACAGCCACTTGCTCCAGTCAAATCCGTGAAACAGTCCGCAGCAGACTTCATACTTCTCCGTCATGGCCATGATCGCGTCGGCCTGTTGATTGGCGGGCTTGCCGGTTCCGCCGTTCTCGGTATAGATCGCCAGCGCGCGCTTGAGTTCGTGCGCCAGCCCCAGGTAGTCCACGACCAAGCCGCCCGGCTTGTCGCTGAACACTCGGTTGACGCGGGCGATCGCCTGCATCAGCCCGTGTCCGCGCATGGGCTTGTCGATATACATGGTATGCAGAGACGGCGCATCAAAGCCGGTCAGCCACATATCGCGAACGATGGCGATCTTAAAGGGGTCCTTGGGGTCGCGGAAGCGCTTGGCCAGCGCCTCGCGCTTAGGCTTGTTGCGGATGTGCGCCTGCCACTCTTCCTTATCCGACGCCGAGCCGGTCATGATCACCTTCATGCCGCCACGCTCATCGGCCGCGTTGACCCAGGCCGGCCGCAGAGCCGCGAGCTCCTTGTACAAATCGACGCAGATGCGCCGGCTCATGCAGACGATCATGGCCTTGCCTTCCATCGCCTCCAGGCGCTTCTCGTAGTGGTCGACGATATCTTGCGCCACGAGCTTTAATCTCTTAGATGCGCCGACCACGCCCTCCATCTGCGCCCACTTGCTCTTGAGCTTCTCCTTGCGATCGACCTCTTCGCCCTCTGTCAGCTCCTCGAACTCAGGATCGATGCTTGGCTTCTCAGTCGCCTTGAGTTCAAGCTTCGCCAGCCGGCTCTCATAGTAAATCGGGACGGTCGCCTTGTCCGACACGGCCTTCTGAATGTCGTAGACGCTGATGTACTCGCCGAACACGGCGCGCGTGTTGGCGTCAGTCTTCTCGATCGGCGTTCCCGTGAACCCGATGAACGACGCGTGGGGTAACGCGTCCCGCATGTGCCGGGCGAAGCCGTCGATGAAGTCGTACTGGCTTCGATGCGCCTCATCGGCGATCACCACAATGTTGCGCCGATCCGAGAGCACCGGATGACGATCGCCCTTTTCCTCCGGCAGGAACTTCTGGATCGTGGTAAACACGACCCCGCCCGAGCCCACGCTCAGCTTCTCTCGCAGATCCGCCCGGTTGGCCGCCTGGACCGGCGGCTGGCGCAAAAGGTCTTGGCAGCGCGAGAAAGTCCCGAACAACTGATCGTCCAGGTCGTTGCGGTCGGTCAACACGACAACGGTCGGGTTCTCCATCGCGGGCTCACGAATCACTCGCCCCGCATAAAACGCCATGCTGAGGCTCTTGCCGGAGCCCTGCGTGTGCCAAATGACGCCGATGCGCCTGTCTCCCGCCGTTCCGCCGTGCTTCTTCGTTTCAAATCGCCCGGAATCCGCCACCTTATCGGCGTTCGACGCCCGTAAAGTCTCACCCAAGGCGACATTGACCGCGTGGAACTGGTGATAGCCCGCGATCTTCTTGACCACCGAACCGCCGCCCGCGTCCTCGAAAACGATGAAGTGCCGCAGAATCTCAAGAAAACGCTTCTTGTCGAAGACGCCTTCGATCATCACTTGCAACTCGGTGAGCCTGGGGTCCGCCAGCTTCTCCCCCGTCACCGTGCGCCAAGGCTTAAACCACTCTTTGCCGGCCCCAAGTGCGCCGATGCGCGCCTCCGTCCCATCTGAAATTACGAGCAGGGCGTTATAGGCAAAGAGCGCCGGGATCTCGCGCTGATAAGTCTGGATCTGCGAGAACGCCGTCCAGATCGTCGCGTTCTCATCCGCCGGATTCTTCAGCTCCAGGACCGCCAGCGGGAACCCGTTGACGAACACGACCACATCCGGTCGCCGATTATTTTTGTTCTCGATGACCGTGAACTGGTTCACCGCCAGCCAATCATTGTTCTCCGGCGCATCGAAATCGATGACTCGCGCCTGCGCGCCGGCGATAGAGCCGTCCTTCCGTTTATACTCGACCGTCACTCCATCCACCAGCATCCGCTGGAATGCCCGGTTGCGCACCTCCAGCGTGGCACCCTCAAGCCGCGCGATCCGCCGAAACGCATCATCCACGGCTTCGGGAGGGAGCCTTGGGTTTAATTTAACGAGGGCCTGCTTAAGCCTGCCTTCGAGAATAGCCTGCCCGTAGTCGGCGCGCTCCGCCGACGCCTCTTCAGGCCCGATCTCCGGGCCATCCTGGACGGCGTATTGCAGCGCTTAGAACCAGGCAAGCGCGGCCTCTTCGACGACTGACTCGGTGAAAGATGCAGTATCGAATTCAGGCCGCTTCGGATTCTTCACGGACGCTTCAGTTCCTCTTGCACCATCTTTAGGAACTTAGGCTCGATATGCCCCGATTTTAACGCGCCTTCGTGTATGAGATCCAATACATGCTGGGACACCGCCGGAAACATCTTGATCGTCGGGCCCGGAATCATGCTGGGCAACGCGGGAATAACCGGCCGCCCGGACTCCCCATAATTTATTACGGACTCTTCAACAATCGCGGGATGATCGCCCTTCTTCAGGATGCAGCTTGCATCCTGCGTCACCGAGCGTCTTGTGGTCACGTTGAGAATCAGGGCATTGGCGTCCTTGCCCGCCGGTGTTGTTACCACGATCCAGATGTGGGTTCATGTTTCATTTTGGAAGTCCTTGAGTTGGAAGGACTCGCCAAGGCCAAGCACGATCAACCCCGCTTGCTCAATAGCCGATTGGCGAGGGTGTGCTTTGCAGTTTCGTCGGCGATGAATTCAATTTCATCCGCGGTGCGTCCAACCTGCTCCAGAATAGCTTCCTCGGGGATCGTCACGCTCGTGCCCTGGGGATCGTGCCATTCATGGCAGTTGACGTGCGTGTAGTGAACCAGGTCCCATTCGCCCATTTTCCCGAACTTCTCATCGATCTGTTCAAGCAGTTCGATTTCCGCCCTTGAAAGAGAATCCAATTCAATATCGCGGATCTGCTCCAGGTCATAGCCCGCCTTTTTGAACACAGAGGTCCAAATCGGGAACTTCAATGAAGCCGGAGACGCTTTGACCGCGTCATAGGCGGGGCTGCTCAACGGGCCATGCTCCATTGCCGAATACGGTCCGCCCACGATGGGGCGGCCCCAATTTTTGAACGCTTCTCGATCGGAAAGATAGATCAACTTCATCAGCTTGGTGTAGTTGATCTGTCCGCCGGATCGCGATGAAAAAAACACCGCGACCTGCGTTGCCTTCTCTTCGTTGAAATGATGCGTCATAAATCCCTCTCCCACAGGCACCGCACGAAGTGATTTATACTTTTGTAGGCGGGTAAAGCCCGGGTCTGGGACAGCCGCTCAGACGCCTGGCCACGGGACACGACGATATTGTATGACACGCACGCTTGCGCGGTCAAGACCCAATTTTTTTGTTTTCGCGCATGCTGAGCTGAGAGAATTTGATGTTCTTGCGCTCTCTTTGCGCTCCGCTCCCGGTCTCGACCATTTCGTTGAACTCACCGAAATGGTTCTCACCGACGGGGTAATTGCTGTCATCTGAAAACCCGGCTGAACCGCGTGCCGTCCTTCCTTTTGAACCGTCAAGGATTCATTGACGGTTGCCGGGCGCTCCAATTCCCCCGCTTGGAAAAGTTCTAGTTTGAGGAATTCTTCCCGCGAGTCCCCTCGTTGTACCTGCTGGCCCAAAAGCCTTCCAACAACCTGCTCCCCTCGTTGCACAGCGGATGCGCGTTATCATGGCAACTCTCCGTTTAAAGAAAGGATCGAGACAGCTCCCGCTTGCTGACTTTTATTTGAACTTTTGCGGATTTCGTAACAGCTGCTTCGGCACACAAATGCCTCCGACCTGAGAGCACTCACGCGGCACCTTGCGGCAATCGAGCCGCATCCTTCACGCGCACTTCGCCGGAGATGAGTTTGGGTAATAGTGTGTCGCGCAGGACTCCGAGGGTGCAGGATTGCTTCTGGATATTTTTAATCTGGGCGAACAGCGGCTTGATCCTCCGCTTGAACGCCTCTGCGACTCCTCCTCGGGGAACCAGAACGCGGATGCCACGAACCATGTCAGAGTTGATAGCCGTTGCGATTGATGATGTGCTGCCAAGCTGGTCGTAGCCGAAGCCCTTGAGGTATAGATAGAGGTAAGCGGAGCCAAAAGACGTTTCCGGATTTAGCCGGAAGTGCGCGATTGCTTCGTTAGACAACATTTCGATATCTGTAATCGCGACTCTTCCCATAGTAAGCTTGAAACTGAGGACGACTGTGTCGTTGGGGATTCTTTTTACGCGGAACTTGTCGACCGCTTCAGCGGTGAGAAACTCGGACGTATGAGAAATGAAAACACCGGCATTACCGAGATCGCGAATAGACATCCATGGCACGTCTGCTGGGTTCTCGGAGAACCAGTGCTGCTCCTTACGTGGTGGGGTCTTGCCAATTCCAACCACTGAAACTTCATCTACAGTCTGCGCACTCCACCCTTTCGGAATCTTCCCTAATTCTGAGTCCTCAAAGGAATCCGGGAAAAGATCGGAAAGGGCTTTGGGCAGTCCGGGGTTACGGCCTTCAGCCTTTGCGCGGACGGGGTCGAAGTCCACGAACCACGATTTGTGGAATCCCAAATGACGTTTTCGTCGGAGTTTTCCCGCAGTAGTCAATTATCGCTGCCATGCAGTCTTCAAGCGGTAGGGTTGGCCACTCATCCACGACGCCCGAGAGCCTCTTGCCTTTCTGGACAACCTCATACTTCTTCTCAATCACCTTCTGGAATGAGGCGCTAATGGTGTGCCAGTCCAGCACGTCCACGCGGAAGGGAAGATCGGATTCCTCAAACGCCTCTTTCAGCCGGCTCAGAACAGCCAACCCGAGCGCGCAGTCGCCCACGACCGCCAAATCAAGATCGGAATAATCTTTGGCCGTCCATGTGGCGCGCGAACCAAAGGCGCGCACCTCGCAGCCCGGCACATGCTCGGACAAGATGCGAGTGATCGCCTCAAGCTGGCTGGGACTGGCGTCAATCATTCCGGGCTTCCAAGGCCTCCAGCAGCCTTTGAGCGTCGTGAGAGAAGTCGAACGCCGCTCGATAGACCTCTCCCCGTGCATTCCGTGCGTTCATTTGGAGGTTATTTGGATGGATTTGGAGCCTACCTTTATGAATTTCTCCGTCGTCGGTTATATATGCGCGCACGGTGACCGGATAACCGCGCGCGGTTATCTTATGCGCGGCGCTCATACCAAGCTCCTTTCTTGCTGCCGTGCCGGGAAAGGTACCCAGCATCGCTCAACCGGATGAGCAGGCGATAGGCCTGGTCCGGCGAAATCCGGCATAACTCCGATGCTTCGCCCCGCGTGGTCCGGCCGTGTTTTTCCACGTATTGCAGCAACCGTCCATACCCGTGCATGTCGTGCGATCATTTGGACTTTCTTTTGGAGTCATCCATATATTTGGACGCCCGCTCATAAAACGCCCCTTTCTTGGCCCCGTGCCGGGAAAGCTCGCCGCGTTCAACCAGCCGGGCCAGCAGGTCTCGGGCTTGGTGCGATGCGATCCGGCAAAGATCCGCCGCCTCGCGCCGGGTGATCCGGCCGTGTTTTTCCACGTATTGCAGCACCATCTGCTCCTGCTGCAGCGGCTCGAAGCCGCGCTGGCGCACATAGGCGGCCTTGTCGCCGAGCGCCCGATAGGCCGCCGCAGAAAGATGCCAGGTGCGGCCCTTTTTCTGGCCGCGTTCCTCAACGAGACCGGCTTCCACCAGACGGTGCAGGGTGGCGCGAGTTTCCGCTTCGGGCTTCTGGACCAGCCGGGCGGCATCTTCGGTGGCGAGGCTGCGTTCCTGCCAGAGGTCGTTGAGGATCAGCAGTTCGTCCAGGCCCAGCATCAGGCCGCTCTGCGCCTCAGTCACCAGCAGGCGCACGAAGTCCAGGTTGGCCGCGCCGCCGGGGATGACGACGGTGACGCCGACGGCATCGCTGCGGGCATAAGACGGGGCCGGCCGGCCGTTGCGCAGTTGCTCGTAGAAGATGGTGTCGATCCCCCGTGCGGTGCGCTCGACGATGCCGGCGCGCTTGAATGCGTCGGCCAACAGGGGATTGCGCGGGCGCGGGGCGGTGACCAAGAGATTGTCGAGCCGCACACCCTCGGGGAAACCGCCGGGGCTGCTGATTTCGATGCGATCCAGATGCCACTGAAAATGAACGGCGCCCAGGCGCTGGTAGTCGCGGTGGATCAGGGCATTGGCCACGGCCTCGCGCAGCGCCCGTTCTGAATAGTCGGGCACGCCCACGCGCAGGAGGCCCACCATGAGTTCCTGCTCCCGGTTGCGGGCGCGGATACGTGTTTCGATTTCCTCCATGACGCGCAACAGAGGCCAGTGGAAGAAATCGTTGACCTCCACCTCGAGACCGCGCAGGGCCTGGAAGGCGGTTTCGTGGCCGGGAAGGAAGCGGCGCAGGGCATCTTCCTTGCCGAAGAGCAGCAAAGCGGCGAGACGCACGCCGCGCACGGTGCCGTTGGCTTCCACCACACCCAGAGCCTTGGCGAGTTCTAGATCGGGAAGATCGAGCAGGGATTCGTCGCTGCGGCCCCGACGCTCGCGGATGCTGCGGCGGAAGCGCTCGAACTCCAGCAGGTCCAGGTCTTCCCAGCGGGCGGCGGCGACGATCTGCGCCGAGGGGTCGAGCTGGCCCCGTCCGGCTTGCAGCGACTGCACGGCATGGCCGTCCATAGGCAGGCATGCGGGCCGGCCATCGCCGCCCAGTGCTCGGCGCAGGAACACGCCATCGCTGGTACCCATCGGCTGTTGCTGAGGCGGCACTTCGATAATCAGCACGGCCTTGCCGTCGAGTTGGACTTCATCGACCCGCGCCGTCAGGGCCGGACGCATTCGGGCGGCGATCAGCGCGGCCAGCTTATGGACATCGGTTCCGGCACCATGGCGCGGGCGAGCGCCCGTAATGCGGCCGCTGTCCTCGACGCCGACCAGCAGCCAGGCCGGTTCACTCCCGATGCGGTTGGCCAGACAGACGACAGCCTCGACCAGATCGCGGTCGTTGAGAGGAGAGCGTTCCTCGCCCTTGAACTCGACGTTTATGGTTTCGCCGGCAGCGATCAGAGATCGTAGCGTATCGGCGGAGAATTCAGGCATCGGCGTTCTTCCCCTCTTTTTCGATGCCGAATCCTAGAGCCTTGAGATTGACGCCGATGGCTGCGTCGAGCTTCACGGCCTGCACCTGCTGCTCGCGCAGCGTCGCCACGAGCCGCTTCATCTTCCCATCGAACGGTTCGCCGTCGTCTTCCACTGCTTCAGCGCCGACGTAGCGGCCCGGGGTCAGGATGTGGCCGTGCTTCCCGATCTCCGCGAGGTCGACCGACTTGCAGAAGCCAAGCTCATCTTTGTATTTGCGCTTGCTATCCTTGTCGCCGCGCCAGGCGTGATAAGCGCCGGAGATGCGCGCGATGTCGACATCGGTGAATTCCTTATGGGTGCGGTCGGCCATGGCACCCAGCTTGCGGGCGTCGATGAAAAGGATCTTGCCGCGGCGATCGCGGAAGCGGTTGTTTTTCTTGTCGCGCGACAAGAACCAAAGACAGACCGGAATCTGGGTCGAGTAGAAGAGTTGGCCGGGCAGGGAGACCATGCAATCGACAAGGTCGGCCTCGATGATGGCCTTGCGGATTTCACCTTCACCCGACTGATTGGACGACATCGAGCCGTTGGCAAGGACGAAGCCCGCCTGTCCCGTCGGAGCCAAATGGTGGATGAAGTGCGAGACCCAAGCGAAGTTGGCGTTGCCCGCAGGCGGGACGCCGTACTTCCAGCGCTTGTCGCCCTTGAGAAGCTCGCCGCGCCAGTCGCTGTCGTTAAAGGGCGGGTTGGCGAGGACATAGTCAGCCTTTAAATCGGGATATTTGTCCTCGTGGAAAGTGTCGCCGCGGCCGATCTGACCATCGATGCCGCGTATGGCCAGGTTCATCTTGGCCAAGCGCCAAGTGGTGTAGTTGGACTCCTGACCGTAGACGCTCATCTGGCCGAGCTTGCCGCCGTGAGCTTCGAGGAAGGCCTCGGATTGGACGAACATGCCGCCCGAACCGCAGCACGGATCGTAGATGCGGCCCTTGAAGGGCGCCAGCATCTCGACGAGAACGCGGACGACGGAGCGCGGCGTGTAGAACTGGCCGCCGTTCTTGCCTTCGGCGCTGGCGAACTGGGTGAGGAAGTATTCGTAGACGCGGCCCAGGATATCCTTGGAGCGGCTGTCCTTGTCGCCCATCTTGATGTTGTTGATGACGTCGATGAGCTGGCCCAGACGGGACTTATCGAGGCCGAGACGGCCATAGTCCTTTAGCAGGACGCCCTTGAGCGTCGGATTATCGCGCTCGATACCGGCCATGGCATCATCGACAAGTTTGCCGATAGTCGGCTGACGGGCCTTATTTTTGAGGTAAGTCCAGCGGGCCTCGGGCGGAACCCAAAAAATATTCTGCGCCCTGTATTCGTCCGGATCTTCCGGATCGGCGCCCTTGGTGCGGGTGAGCTTGGCATGAAGCTCTTCAAAGGCATCGGAGATGTACTTGAGGAAAATGAGCCCGAGGACGACGTGCTTGTATTCGGCCGCGTCCATGTTGTTGCGCAGGGCATCGGCGGCTTCCCAGAGCTCGGATTCGAAGCCGATATTCGCTCCGTTATTAGAGGCCTTTTTAGCGGCGCGTTTCATATAGGTATTCATTTTTACAATAGTTCTCGAATCACGCGCGCTATCTCTTTGTCCGGAACGAAGGCGGTCACCGGGCGTCCCGGCGCGCGCAAAAGCACGAAGCGCGCGCGGCCGCCGCGCGCCTTCTTGTCGCGGCGCGCGAAGTTCAATAAGCGGCGCGGTTCAATTCGGCGCGGCAACGGCACGGGAACGGCCGCAAGAAATTTTTCTGTCGTCTCGGCAAACTCTGCGTTCAGGCCGGAGCAGCGTTGCGAGAGACGCAGGGCCGCGCGCATGCCCCAGATCACGGCCTCGCCGTGGCGCAGAACGCCAAGGCCTGCGACCGACTCAAGCGCGTGGCCGAGAGTATGTCCAAAATTAAGCAGTTCGCGCGGACCCAGGGTTTCGCGTTCATCGCTGTCGACGATCTGCCGCTTCCACGCGGCACAGCGCGCGACCACCTTCCCAGTCAAAGATGAATCGCCGGCAAGCAACAGGTCCCAGTGTCCGACGATCAGGCCCCAGAGAGCGGGCTCAAAAACGAGGCCGTATTTTAAAGCTTCTCCCAAGCCTGATACGCGCTCACGTCGTGGCAGGCTCGCTAATATCTCCGGATCGCACACAACCGCGCGCGGGCGGTGAAAGCAACCGACGCTGTTCTTTCTTCCCGCCAAATTAATGCCGGTCTTGCCCCCGAGGCCGCTGTCAATTTGACCGAGCAAGGTCGTGGGCACGCTCACCCAGGGGATGCCGCGCTGGTAGATTGCGGCCGCAAAGCCGGCCGCGTCGGTGACCGAACCGCCGCCGAGAGCTACCAGAGCTGAGTCTCGCCCGAGACCGGCGGTGAGCATGGCCGTCAGCAAGGTCGACACCGGGCCCCAGGTCTTGGCTGCTTCTCCCGAAGGAAGAAGATGAGCAAGCACCGTGAGACCAGAGCGCTGGAGGGATTTTTTTACGCCGGCGCCAATGAGCCGCCATGCGCCCGGCTCGGAGACGAGGATCACGCGCTTCGATGGCGCCAAGCCCCGCATCCAAGAAAAAGCGCGCAATCTTACGCCCGATTCGACGAACAGCTTCTCAACCTTCATGGGATTTTTCCCGCGATCAGTTTCGCCGCATTCAAAGGAGAGTTGGTGGTGGTTGAAACGACATAGTCGACATCGGCATATGCCGCGCGACGCTCGCGCAGGAGTTTGTCCACGCGGACGCGGAGATTTTTCCCGGCCAACAGCGGCCGGGATGCTTGCTTCGGACGCAGGCGCCGGAGGAGCTCCGCCTTGGAGCAGGATAAACACACAAGAAACCCTTTCTTCACGATCGCCCGATGGCGCGGATCGAGCAAGGTGCCGCCTCCTAAAGCGACGACAACCCCCGAACGCTTTGCCGCTCGCAGGAGGGCCTTGCGCTCGAGCTTGCGGAACTCCACCTCCCCGCGACGCTCGAAAAGAGAAGCGACGCTCGACCCCGCCGCGTTTTCAATGGACGCGTCGAGATCGATGAACGGTCGGCGCAGGAGCCGGGCAAGCTCTTCGCCGACGACTGATTTTCCCGCGCCCATAAATCCCGTAATATAAATCGTCAGTCTCATATTTTCCACGCGGCGACCCGAGGGAGAAGTTCAGCCATTGAGTCTCCGCCAAACTTGGCGAGGATCGCATCGGCAAGAACGAGGCAGACCAATGACTCGCCGATAACCGCCGCGGCCGGTACCGCGCAGGCATCCGAACGCTCGATATGCGCCTTGGCCGGCTTCATCGTGCGCAGGTCAACGGAGTCGAGCGGCGCCATCAAGGTCGCAATCGGCTTCATCGCCGCGCGCAGCACGAGCGTCTGCCCGGTGCTCATGCCGCCATCGAGGCCACCGGAATGGTTGGACCGGTAGCCGACTTTTTTGCCGCGCGGCTCATAGGCGTCGTGCGCCTGGGATCCCAATACACCCGCGCTGCGAAAACCCCAGCCGACCTCGACGCCCTTGATCGCATTCAGCGACATGAGCGCTGAAGAGAGCGGCCCTTCAAGCCGCCGATCCCACTGCGCGTAACTGCCAAGGCCGACAGGCAGTCCAGTAGCCACTATTTCAAAAATACCGCCGACAGTGTCGCCTGCAGCCTTCGCCTCATCGATGCGCGCGACCATGCGCCGCGAAAAATAGGAATTCGCGCAACGGACCGGGTCGGCATCCGTGAGCGTGTTAAGATCCGCGACCGAACAGGGGATTTCCGATTCATCAGTCTCGCCGCCGATGGCGACGACGCGACTGGCAACGCAAACTCCGCATTCGGCCGCCAATCGCCGCGCGGCGGCGCCGAGCGCTACGCGCATGGCGGTTTCGCGCGCCGACGCTCGTTCCAATACATCGCGCATATCGTCAAATCCATATTTAATCTTGCCGACGAGATCGGCATGGCCAGGCCGCGGGATGTCGACGCGCCGAGAAACGGCCGCGTCCGTGGGCTCAGCTCCCATAATCCCTTCCCAATTCTTAAAATCCTGATTCGGCACCAGCATGGAGAGAGGCGACCCGATCGTTTTGCCCGCGCGCACGCCCGACAGTATTTCAACTTTATCCGTTTCAATTTTTTGCCGATTCCCGCGCCCATGCCCCTTTTTACGCCGCAGGAGGTCAGCCTGCACGTCGGCCATGGAAAGCGCTAGACCCGCGGGAAGTCCTTCCAATATTCCCACCAAGGCTTTCCCGTGAGATTCTCCTGCGGTCAGATATCGCAAAACCATCAAAGCTCCTTAATCAACATCTCCGCCAGATGGGCTCGCCGGCGAATGCCCATCGGCTTGTCCCAGAATTCAAAACTTCGTAAAGCTTGAAAAACAAGCATTGCCGTACCGTCAAAGACGTCGGCGCCAAGCGCGCCGGCCTCCCGTTGAAACGCCGTGCGTCTGCCATACACCAAGTCCACCGCCGAGCGCGGCGAGCGCAATGATGCCGGCGCAGGCGAGACGTCGGGATACCCGGATAAACCTAAAGGCGTTGCGTTAATCCAAATATCCGCGTTCCTCGGCGCCCCGGACGAGAAGCTCGTCTCCGGAAAAGTCGGAGCCAAGTCGCGCGCGCATTTATTTGCCGACAATTTCGTTCTCCCTGAAAACCGCACCTTCCGCGCGCCGTTGCGCGCAAGCGCCCAGGCCGCCGCCCGCGCCGCTCCGCCCGCGCCGAAAATGAGAGCCTCTTTCCCTTTTAAAATAATTTTCTCATATTTCAGCGCGTCACCGAGCCCGTCCGCGTCGGTGTTATGCCCGAACATGCCGGTTCGATCAAAGCGCAATGTGTTCACGGCACCGAGCGCTCTTGCAACCGGCGTCAACTGGTCGGCGCCGGCCGCGGCCGCGATTTTAAACGGGATTGTGACGTTCACTCCCCGCCAGCCGCGCGCGCGCGCCCCTAGAGCCGCGGCCATAAAATCACCGGGGGCGACGGCAACGGCTTTATAGCTGATCTTCCTCTTGAGCAGGCGCGCCAGTATCGAAAAGAGCTTTGGCGAGCGCGAATGCCCGACGGGACATCCCAGCAAACCCAATTTCACTCGATCCTCGCCAGGAAGTCGTCATAAAAAGAGGGATAGGAAATTTCCGCGCACGAAGCTTCTTTAACGACGCTTTCGCCCGCGGCGAGAAACCCGGCGATGAACCCCGTCATCGCCAACCGATGGTCCCCGAGCGAATCCACCGCAGCGGAGTTTAGTCTTTTTTTCCCCGTCAGCAGGAGGCTGTCGCCTTCCACGCGTGCCTGCGCGCCAAAATCAGTCAAGAGCGCCGCAATGCCGGCGAGCCGGTCGCTTTCTTTATGCCGCAGTTCGCCGAGACCGCGGAAACAGCTTTCCCCGGTCGCCAGAGCCGCGGCCAAGGCGAGTATCGGCGCCTCGTCAATCAATCCCGGAACCTCGTCCGCCTTAATCTCGACGCCATGCAAATCAGACGACGACACGATGAGGTTTACGATCTCCTCTCCGCCCTTTCCCCCCGCCGGCTCGCGACGAAGATGAGCGCCCATGCGTTCGAGTACTGAGAGGTAGCCGGTGCGGGTTTTATTCGCGCTGACGCCGCGCACGATAATTTTGCTGTTCGGAGCGAGGAGTGCGGCCACGACCCAGAATGCAGCAGATGACGGATCGCCCGGGATGAGGACCGAGCATGCTCTCAGGCGCGCGCCTCCGCGCATGGAAACCTTGAGGCCGGAGACTCTGACGGGCACGCCGAATGTCGCGAACATCCGTTCGGTGTGGTCGCGCGTCGCCGCCGGCTCGATGACCGCTGTCTCGCCTTTGGCATGCAGGCCCGCGAGAAGAATCGCCGACTTCACTTGGGCGCTTGCCACCGGTGTCGCGTACTCGATGCCGCAAAGCGAGCCGCCGCGCACGGTCAAGGGCGCTGTATCGTTGCCGCTCAGATCGACCGTGGCGCCCATCGCGCGCAGCGGCTCGGCCACGCGCTTCATCGGCCGGCGGCTCAGAGATGCGTCTCCAGTGAACCGGGACGAAAAGGGATGCCCGGCAAGCACGCCGGCCAATAAGCGCATTGTCGTGCCTGAGTTGCCTGCATCGAGGTCATTCTTAGCCGCCCGCAAACCGCCGAGCCCGCGCCCGCGCACCCGCAAAGATGTCGCGCCGGATATCTCTACACCCAGCGCTTCAAGACAGGTTCGCGTCGATCGAACATCGGCCCCCGGCGCCAGGCCCTCCACCACGCTCTCACCCTCGGCCAAGGCGCCCAGGATCAGCGCGCGGTGCGAGATCGATTTGTCTCCGGGTATGCGGACTTCCCCGCGCAGACGGCCTCCGCCCAGGACAATACGGTCCTTCATCCCCTGCCCTTGAGAGCAGGCGTTGCCAGCTCGCGGCCCAAAGCGCCTGCAATCGCCGCGAGGTCGCGCATGAGCGCCGTGAAGTCATCAGGGTGCAATGCCTGCGGCCCGTCGCACAATGCCTGATCAGGGCGGTCGTGGACCTCGATCATAACGCCATGCGCGCCGGCGGCGACGGCGGCGCGCGCCATCGGGGCCACTCGCGCGCGCACGCCGGTCGCATGGCTCGGATCGACGATGATCGGCAGATGGCTCATTTCTTTGACGGCGGGAACCACATTCAAGTCGAGAGTGTTTCGGGCGTGGTCGGAAAACGCGCGGATGCCGCGCTCGCACAAGAATACGTTCTTGTTGCCCGAGCTCAGCAGATATTCCGCCGACATCAGCCACTCATCGAGCGTGGCCGACAGGCCGCGCTTGAGCATGATCGGTTTTTTGAGACGTCCCAGTTCTTTCAAGAGAGCGAAGTTCTGCATGTTGCGCGCGCCGACCTGGAGCACGTCGGCGATCTCGACGACCTCGCCCAGAGTCCTTTGATCGAGGACCTCGGTGACGATCGGCAGGCCGGTTTCTTTTTTGGCAAGGGCCAAAAGCTTGAGGCCTTTGACGCCCAGACCCTGGAACGCGTACGGCGAGGTGCGCGGCTTAAATGCGCCTCCACGCAGCATATGGGCACCGGCGCTTTTCACCCGCCGCGCGATGCGGAGCATCTGCTCCGCGCTTTCCACCGCGCAAGGCCCAGCGATCACGATGAGCCCGGGCCCGCCGATCTGGTAGGGTCCCACGGGGACCAGGGTATCTTCATGTTTGAAATCACGCCCGGCAAGTTTGTAGGGGCGCGAGACACGCACAGCTTCGCGCACGCCGGGGAGGGTGTCGAATAGGTGCGGGTCGAGCGCTGCCGAGTTGCCGGTGATTCCGACAGCGACATTGAGTTTGCCCGGGATTACATGCGGCTTGAGCCTGAGCGCGCGAACCTTGCTCAGCACCGCGTGCAGCTGTTTTTTCGTATGGTCCGACTGCATTAAAATCAGCATTTTATCTCCAGTGCGGCAACGATGCTCTTCGCCAGACGTCCGACGGCGGAGGGGCCATCGTCCATAACGGCTTTGACCAACGCGCTTCCGACGACCACCCCGTCGGCATGACGAGCCAAAGTTTTTGCCGCCGCTGGCTCGGCCACGCCAAAACCAACAAGCAAAGGCTTGCCGGTTAATTTTCGCACATGCGCAAGCCGTTGGGCGAGGCCGACGGCCAAGCCTCGACGCGCGCCGGTAACGCCTTCCCGGCTTATGTAATAAACAACGCTTCCGCTCAGACGCCCGATCAAGCCAAGACGAGAATCCGTCGTGGTCGGCGAGGCCAATAAAACGAGTTCTATTCCATGCCGCGCTAACGATGCCGCCGTTTCCCCTGATTCTTCTGCCGGCAAATCAACGATTAATGCGGCTGAAACCATCGAGTTCGCGCATAAGCGCGAAAATTTTTCTATCCCCAGACGCAGGATCGGGTTTAGGTAGGTGAACAAGACGATGGGAATCCTCATTCCGCCTTTGCGGAGATCGCCGACAAAGCGAGCGGCCCGCTTCAGCGTCATGCCTTGCGCCAATGCCCTCTGCCCCGCCGACTGAATCACCGGCCCGTCAGCCACCGGATCCGAGAAAGGAACGCCCACTTCCAAAATGTCGGCGCCTGCTTCGATCACAACGCGGGCAATGCGAAGACTTTCCTTGTAGGAGGGATCTCCCGCGACAATAAAGGGCACAAAACCAATGCGCCCCAAAGCGCGGCGGTCGCGTAACGCTTGCGCCAGGCTCACGGGCATAGAGTCCCCAGGTCCTTGTCCCCGCGCCCGGATAAATTGACCGCAATGAGGGCGTTCGTCTTAAACTGTTTCGCGGACTTGAGCAGATAGGCGATCGCATGAGCGCTTTCAAGCGCGGGCAATATTCCCTCAAGACGGCAGAGATCATTGGCGGCCGACAGCGCATCGCGATCCGAGGCGGAAACGTAACGCGCGCGCCCCAAGCGCCGCAGTTCCGCGTGTTCGGGTCCGATGGCCGGATAGTCAAGCCCTGCGGAGATGCTGTGCGTGGGCAGAACCTGGCCGTTTTTATCCTGGAGGAGGTATGTGTAGGTTCCGTGCAGGACCCCGGGATAGCCGCCCGCAAAGCGAGCCGCATGCTTTCCCGGCCCGGGGCCGGTTCCGCCCGCTTCAACGCCGATGAGGCGGACTGCGCGATCGTTCAAAAAAGCGGAGAAGAGGCCGATCGCATTCGAGCCGCCGCCGACGCAGGCGATCAGCGCATGCGGAAGTCGTTTCTCTTCCCGCAACAGCTGCAAGCGGGCCTCAATGCCGATCACCGACTGAAAATCACGCACCATGGTGGGATAAGGATGAGGGCCGAGGGCGGACCCAAGCACATAAAAAGTTTCGCGGCTGTCTGCAGACCAAGCGCGCAAAGCCTCGCTGGTGGCATCCTTGAGCGTGCGCGAGCCGGCGCTGACCGGCACGACCGTCGCGCCCAATAGGCGCATGCGCCCGACATTGGGCGCTTGGCGCGACATGTCATCGGTCCCCATGTACACAATGCAGGGAAGTCCAGCGCGGGCGGCAGCGGCGGCTGTGGCCACGCCGTGCTGGCCCGCCCCTGTCTCGGCGATGACGCGTTTCTTGCCCATACGTCGCGCGAGCAATATCTGCCCGACGGTATTATTGATCTTGTGCGCGCCAGTATGGGCTAGGTCTTCACGCTTGAGCCAGACACGAAGCTTAAGCAGAGCGCTTAGACGCCGCGCAAACGTCAAGGGCGTGGGTCGGCCGACGAATGTCGAGAGTTCGCGCCGGAGTTCGGCCTTAAAGCGGGGGTCGCGCCGGGCATCGGCATAGGCCGCCTCGAGTTCGCGCAGCGGTTCGATGAGAGTTTCCGGGACAAAGCGCCCGCCGAACGGGCCAAACCATCCTGGTCCGCGCCGAGCCTTGCCTGATGAGCGGGTTGCCATCACTCGTGGAGGATAGCAGACCCCCTTGGGCTTGTCCACTCGCTCAAAATAACCCTGGCAATCGACGTGATTCTTTAGGTGCAGGATCACGGTCTCGCAACCTTTCACCGTGATTGCAGTGATGGGGCGATTGACGCCGACGACCGCGTCCGGGCGCGGCGCCTCACGATACGAGCAGGTGTACACGTGTACACCTGCGGGAGGACACGGTGAGTTATTTTGGCGCCAACGCCAATCCTCGTGGCCCCTGAATTTTCGAGAGGCAGCGCGCTTCAAAGCGTCCTGATGTTGCCAATGAAACTTTTTCTCCTATCTTTCGTAGTCTTTGACAAGGCCCCATG
>CAZGVK010000010.1:0-19655 GCA_964529095.1 uncultured Elusimicrobia bacterium | reverse complement strand
AGGATTCTTGCGGGCGCGCTGGCCGGCTTCTATCACAATTAACGGATGCATTCTGCCTAAAAATTTTCCGAAAGAAAGCAAAGTTTATCCGGTGCGTCAAGATTTCCCCTACACGATCAACAATCGGGAACAAATGGTCCGGATGGGGGATTTGGCTACAATGGTAAAATCCAGGAGAGCAGAACGAGCCCTATGGACATATCCATTGACACACCCCTAGGGAGGGGTTATTCTCTCTAGGGATCATGATCAAACGGATCTGCGTCTTTCTCCTCCTGTTTTCTTGTGCCCCCGCCTGGAGCGTCCCGCCCGAACCCCTTCCGTACATGCTCGACGAGATGACGACCTTGAAAGACGCGCGTGAGCGGCTTCTCATGCTGCGCGACAAAGGAATGATCAGACAAGATGAGATGCTGGACTTGGCTCGCAAGCTCGAGCCAAAGCTCCGCGGCAACGAACTGCGCGATCTGGGGGTCATGGATCACGGCAAGAATAAGTTCGCCATTGAACGTTCCGGCAGCAGCCCGGAGCTCGGCCGCGGCATCTTTTCCGACGAGGACCTTGAGATCAAGGATTTCGAGCAAATGAAGCGCTTGAGAGAGTGGGCTAAGGACAAGAAATTCAAGATCTCGGAAAACAACCGCTACATGTTCAAGATCGAGGAAGCCGATACCGTGGTCTGGAAGCCGGGGGTCCCCGCCCCGGCCAACGAGGCCGCGCAAATAGAAAGAGCTCAGGCCCAGGCCCTCGAGCCGGAATTTGCCAGCGGCTCCAAGCCAGGAGCCGCGCCGCATGCCGCCGAAAGCACGCTGGAAAACATGACCAAAGCAAGCAAAGCTTTCTTTAAGAAACTGCCGCCGGGCTATGAAGGAGAACTGGAGCTGATCGCAGGGGCAAAAGACGTCGTGCGCAGCATGAAGGCTGCCGGCATGTGCGTTGGCGACGCCGCGCGGGTCTGCCAAAACCTCGAGGACTTTCGCAGCATGCGCAAATCACCAAAGGACCTCGGCCTCGATAATTTGGAAGAGACCCAGGTCAAACTGAGAAAGCTCATGAAGGAGGCCTTCCAGGAATCGCAAAAACAATTTAAAAACGAGTTCGCGGAGCTCGCGGAGCGACTGAAAAGCGCCGGCAGCGCCTCGGAGCGGGAACTTCTTATGCAGCAGGCCGCCGAGATGAAGAACCGGGCGATCCGCATGGGAGCGCGATTTGAAGTGCTCTCCGAGCAATATCCCAAAATGATGGAGGAGATGTCCGGGGGGAAGTCCATTAAGCGCTTCTGGGGCGAGCAGACGGAAAAAATACGCGCCTTAAACAAAAGCGCTGAGGCGGCCGCGGGCAACGTGACTTTGGGCCGAACATTAAACGTGACGTTGAACATGCTCGTTTTTGTCGAGTGCATGAGTCAGGAAAAAACGGCGATGCAATCGGCCCGAGTTCGACAGGCAGGTCAATGCACTTTGCAAGCCGCCGGCGGCCTTGCGTTCGGCGAATTGGTTTCGCAGGGCATCGGGTATGTTGCGTTTTATTTTCCTTCCGGAGCGCTGGTGGCCACGGGCGGCATCACGGCGGCAGGCATCCTCTATAGCTCGTACGAGGTGTGGAGTGCCGCGGTAGCCTACAACGATATGCGCCAAGCTATCGACGAGGCCGATTCCAACGAGAAGAACTTGGAGTATTTGCAGAGGCGCAACATGGCCACATTTCCAGGAAGACTCGCTGCTGAGGAAGCGATGATCAGCGACACCCTTCGAGAAATTGCCGTGCTCAAAAAGTGGATTTTGAATGATCTTGAAACATTGGCCTCAGAGGAAGCCGATCTGACAGGTAGCATGGATCTTCAGGCCCGCAGGGCTCGTTTAAACGAATTGGCGGCTTATCTCAAATCCGTGGCCGAGGCCTGCTTTCAGGAGCAATCTCTCCCCTGCCAAAAACTACCTGCGTCTGACAACGCCCAGAAGGCGGCGCGGGCGTCGTCCGCATTGGACGCGCTGGCCGAGGCGCGCATGATCTCTGGGACCCTTAAGGAGAAGGCGAGTCTAGCCGCGATCGTTCTTGAGGAAACGAAAAAGATCAAGGGAAGGGTGCAAGACTTGAACGAGTACGTCAAATTAAAAAAGACGAGCTTAAGAACGAGAATGGAGGCGTTCACGCTGGCTTTCCCCGAAGATTTCTTGAACACAGTCAACGCCAATTCGCCCCGTCTGACCATGATGGAGGCAGACATTCAGAGGCTTGCGCCCATGGCCGAGGAAGAGTGGCATGGGAGTTGGCAGGATATCTTTGATAAGGATTCCAAATTACGCGCGCTCAGAAAGTATGAGGAGGAAGAGCTCCCGCAAGTTAAACGAGTCGTCAATGACATGTCGGATTGCCTGGCGCGCACTGGCAAGGGGGGGATCTGCGCCGCAAATTCGGGTGGCGCGCCTGCCGGCCCCCCATCATCGGTAGGATCGACTCCCGTTCCCTCCTCAGGACCCAAACCTTCCGGACAGGGACCGGTCAAACCGGAGCAGGCTGAGAAAGTGCTGGCGCTGGCGGCAGGTTATTCCAATAAAAATGTAAAGATGACACCAGACAAATGCGAGAAATGGCCAGGGACTATTCCCACCTGGGATGAATCCACCCATAAGGGACGCTGCGTCTGTCCGACGGGAATGAGGTGGCTCAAAAGTCAAAACATGTGCGTGAAGGAGCTGACGCAGGCGGAATGTCGAAAATGGCCAGGCACTAAACCTCACTGGCATGAACCAGCAAAAAAGATGGGATGTCTTTGTCCAGATAACACGCGCTGGGTTAAGAAAAAAAATGCTTGCATTAGCACGGCTATGGCAGGTCATTTTGACCCGGAGGAAGGTAGATCCCTCTGTGCCAAATGGCAGGGTACGCACCCGCGCTGGAAAGAGGCGATACAAAAGATAGAGTGCATTAAATGTTTAGATGGCTTCCATTGGGCCCAGAGCAAAAATTCCTGTGTGGCCGACCAACGGGACTCCAGCGCGGAGACGTCACAACCATCTGAAGCCCCCCTGGGATTTATAGACGCATTCATGCGCGGGTATGGAGCATCTGTTGGTTTTCAGAATACGCAGCCCGCAAATGAGAATCCGCCTTTTGATAATCCGCCAGCTGACTTTGGCAATAGCGCGTCGTTGCAATCCGAGCCGGATTACACGACCGATACAAGACCAGAACAGCCATCTTCCACCCGGAGCGGTTACTCCCAAAAGGAAATCGAACGGATGCAAAAAGAGCTGGCCTGTTTGAAAGAAGGCAAGCGCAAATATGGGTCTGCAGCAGTAGATTGCAACGGAAGTTATATGATTGGCTCCCGCGACGGAAAGATCGAATGGCTGGAGAAAGAACTGCGCAAGGCAGGATATCCCCCAGCGCCAGACACGGCTCGTAGCCACCCCAACCCGGACGGAAGCTACACGGACAAGGACGGCTATACCGTTGACGGCTGGCGCGGCAAATAAAAGGCGAGGCGCTCCCAATCCTTCGGACCACTGTGGACCTGAGTGATCCGCAACGCATGAAGGCAAGGGCTAAATAAATGGCTCGGGTTTGGGTTGAGGTGGGCCATGGAGGCGGCATCGGGAGCATGAAGGTGGAAAAACGATTCAAGGCCGTCTAATTTCGCATCGTGACGCCGTTGCTGCCGCACAGCTACGCCTTTATCGGCGTGCGCCCAATTTTAAAATAAACTTTTTACCGGAGAATCAATAGTGGCCGAGATCCGCACCATCGCGGCCAAGCCTGAAGTCATCGAGCGCTCTCTCAACAAGCTGCGCGAGGAAAACGATCGGGCAAACAGGAGACTGGCAGGTGAGCGCAGTTCTCTTCAAAAGCAGCTGGATCTATTCCCAGGTCGTCAGGTGCCCGCGCCAGCGCTCGAACATGGAGTTGAGTTTCTCCTGGTTCGTCTTGTAGTAGATCGCGCCGACGATCAGAACCGTGCCGAACACGAGCACCTGGGTGCCGATCAAGGTCATGCGCGAGCTGCGATCCATGTGGACGAGGAGCTTGTACAGGAGAGCCGCCAGGTCGGTCAGCAGGCCCGCGAAGCCGAGAAGGACGTAGACGCGGGCGCGGAACAGGCTTCCAACCGCCATCGCGAGCACGGCCGCAACGAGCATCGTCATGTGGAAGTACAGCGGGTAGCGGTCGTCCATCAGTGCGTAGTAGCCCGCGCTGCCGAGCATGGCGAGCAAAGTCAGGGCGCGGATCTCATTGCGCACGACGGGTGAGATCTTGTCGCGGAACATCTGCAGAAGCGTCAGCGTGCCGAGGCCAACGGGAATGATGTACGCCGAGAGAGCGCGCAGCTCGAGCTTCGTCCAGAACACGATGAGCACGAACGAAACGAAGCCGCCTATGGCGACGATGTGATACGGCGATTCGCGTTCGTCCTTGCCCATGTAGGCGAACATGAGGCTGTACAGGCCGACGACGAGCAGGACGGTGTCCGTGCCGAGGCCGTGAATGAGCACCCAGGTCATCACGGCCACAGGCATCGCGAGCAAGGTTCCCAACAGAGGGATGCGCGCCTCACGGGGCCCGAGCGGCAGAATCTGCTTGGCGCCCGCCAGAGAAAACGAGACGAGCAGGCTCGCCCAGACGTCGTACTCGTAGTTCCACCAGCCGAGCGTCAGCATCAGCTGGCGGCGGATCACGGCGAAGAACCCGATCACGCAGAACTGAAGCATGAAGTAAGGGAGCATGGTCTGACGCAGGAGGCCTTCCTTGAACCAGGCATAGGTCGAGATGCCGTAGAGACCCAGCATGAGGGCGAGGTCGTGGAGTACAAACGGCCTGCCGTAGTGCGAGCACTGAACCCAGGCCGTCAGGCCGAAGACGAGGTACAGTGCTGCAGAATTCACATCGTTGCCTTGCGTACCGAGCGTCATCAAAGTTTGATCGAACAGACGCGGCGAGATTGGTGCCCGTTCGGAGTAGGGCGCATAGAAGGAATGCTGTACCCAGCGGGCGAACAAGCCCGTCGCGAGCAACGCCGCTGTCGTGGCGAGCCAGGGCCAAGGCGACGGCTGACTCAATTGGCTGAAATAGACGAGCCAGACCGGTACGGCAAGGAGCAGGCCGCTCGAGATGGCTTCCAATTCCGCGACCGCCTTGCGCGCCGGGCGCGGCGTCAGAGCGGCCAGCAGCGAAGCCGCGGCAAAGGCCCATAGCCCGATGGACGAGTTCGGGTGGTGGTAGAAGACATGGCCCATCACGATCGCGCCCAAGCCCAAGGAGATCGCGCCGATGCCTTTACGCACGCCACCGTCAGGGTGGGCCTCGGATACGGAGAGAAACAAAGCCCATAGCGCGAGCAGCGCCCACACCACTTGATCTTTAGGGAGATAGCTCGTCACGAAGAAGTCGGCGTGTAGGGCGACGAGGCCCTCGAGCGCCGCGAAGACGTACAGCGGAACGGCGCCGCGAATGTAGGCCTGATGCGCTAGGAGGCTCGCGCCTCCCAAAAACAGCGGCGCGACCAGGTATGGCTGAGTCGCCTGGTCGGTGAGACCCCACGCCAGGCTCGCTTGCGTGGCCGCGAGCAGGAAGACGCCCCAGGAGCTCCGATGCGCCTCCCACTGCGGGTCATCCAGGTTGCCGATGCGCTGGAGGAAGGTGCGCGGTGGAGAGTGATGCGCGCTGAACAGCATCCAGAAGTGGCCGAGGCCGAACGCGGACCACGCCGACGGAATTGGAAAATCGAACGGGCTCAAGCCCGGCAGTCGCGTGAGCAGGAAGTAGCTGCCGAGCATCATCGCCAGGCCGGCGTAGAAGGCAAGCCACGGCGTTCCTCCGAGGCCTTGGAGACGGAACATCACCAGAGCCAGGATCATCACGAATGGGGCGTTAAAGTGATAATGCTCGACGCCGAGAGACGCCTGCGGAAACAGCACCATCTGGAACGCGCCGCGAAACGCATAGAGCGCGAACAGGAAGAACGAGAGCGTCGTCGCCGTATTCCGATAGCGCGCGACGAAGGCCTTCCCCGCGCCGTTGGCGAGCTCGGCGCGCATGTAGAAGTACAACACGGGAAGGCCGAGCGCGGGGAAGGCGGCGTACGGATTTCGGAACCACGGGATGAGGAGCGCGAAGCACCAAAGGGCGGTCGTCACTCCATAGTGGTACGCGCCCTCCCACAGGGCGGCGTAAGGCGCTTCGCCGGGATCGGGATTGCGCGCCGCGCGCTGGAAGCAGCGGCCCGTCAACCAGGCCATCACGCCCGAGAGCAGGAATCGCGTATCGCTCATCGCTTCGAGGTCAGGGTGGATGAAATAGGTGCTCGTCAGCAGCGCCAGCACGAACCCCGCCGCAAGCAAGGTCGCACGATTGAGGAATACGACGACCTCGTCGTGCTTGGCGAACAGCCGTGCGAGCTGGAACTGGCCGAAGGTCGCGACGGCGCCGAGGCAGAACAGGTGGTTCTCCGCTAGGCCCTGCAAGCGCAAAACCTCGCCCAGATAAAAACGCGTCACCTGGATGTTCCCGAGGCCGAGGAAAAGGCTCGCGACGGCGAATGGCGCTGTGTGGCGCCACGATAGCCCGACTACGGCGAAGGTCGCGGCGGCGAGATACGGGGTGAATAGCTGAAGCGCCGCGTTGCGCAAGGCGTGATCGGTCGCGTGGAACAGCACGGCGGTCGCGGCGAAGAGCATCGCCGGGAAGAATACCCAGGGCCGAGCCGGAAGGCGAAAGAACGCGTCGCCGAGGCGGCCTTCCATCAGCCAGCGCCAGCGTCCGTGTACCCAGGACCCCGTCGCGCCGAGGGCGGCCATGACGAGCGCGAAGGAGCTCAATCTCCACGGGCAGCTTAAAAAGTCAAGACGCGCCTGTCCGCCGCCCGCTCCCGACAGTTCCGAAAAATACAGATTGAGATAACCGAGCGCGAATGCCAAAAGCGCCAGAGGCCCGCAGCCCTGCGCACGGGCGGCGGAGAGTATGACGGCAAGTAGAAGCCCTTGCTGAGGCAAAGTAATTACGCGTCCGATCATGCCGTCGAACACGCCGTACAGCCCGGCGAAGAAAGCGCCGAGCGCGCACCAGAAGAAGAGGGGCGCGATGAGCGAGCGCAAGCGGACTTCAGCCTTATTTTTGAATTCAAGAAGAAGCTGAACGGATTGAAGGGCTAGTAAAAACAGCAAGGTGGGTTTTGCGCACAACGAGATCGTCGTGCGCTCAAACAGGGGCCCCGACCCCGGCGCCACCCAGGCGAGGATCGCCGCCCAGGTCTGAAAAAACAACAAAGTTCCAAACACCGCATCGCCATCGGTTAATCCGAACCATGCCAGCTGAATGCTCGAGAACGCGAGGAGAGGAAGCATCGGGCGGACCTCGCCGCCGGCGTACAGCGCGGCGAGCGCCGCCAGGGCGACGCCTGCGGAAGCCAGGCGCAGAACGGCGCGCATGGGTGCTGCCAGGAACTCCCCCGCCCACGGACGGGATGGCTCCAGGCCGTAGCGATATCCGAGATACAGCGCGTTCAGCGCCCCCACGCACAGGAGCGCCGCGTCGTGCCAGCGCGGGTCGGCCGCCTGATCGTAGTAGCCGAACACCAGGCCCGCCACGGCCGACAGCCAGCCAAAGTGCACATAGGTTCGAGAGGCGGATACCTCGCGGTAGTAAACCGCCCGCAAAGTCCACGCTAAGCCGGCTACGATCAGCGCCAGCGCGGTCTTCAGATGAACGCCACCGTCGACCACCCGGCACGCCAGGACCCATGTATCTACCTTGACGACTAGAAAAAGTGCCGATGCCAGCAACGGCCAGGTGAACAGAGAGTGGTCCCGGCGCTTCAAAGGGAAAGGCGCATAGCCGCCGAAGCGGTCGCCCTCATCGAGGGCAGCCAACGCGGGGGAGGCGCGCAGCAGAAAACAACACCAGGTTAGCGCGGCCGACGACAAGGCACTCATCAGTCCGGAGCCCCAATGAATGAAGGGCAAATGCACGATGATCTCCCGTCGAAGCTGGGGCAGGAGGATGATGACCATCAATGACGCCATGCCGATCGGAAGGAGCGAACGCGAGTAATACGCCGCGAAGACCAGGGCCGCGGCCATCAAGAGCGGCCCGGCGAGAGACATCGCCGCCGGACCGGCCAGCATGTTTTCGGGACGTCCCTGCTCGAAGGCGACGCGCAGGACCATTGCCGTCATCGCAAGCGCGCCGTAGATCAGCAGCACGGTCGAGCGTCCGCCGCGGATCATCGGCGTCGGCCGCGCGCACTGCAGGGCCAGCCAGAACATCGACAGGAGCGAAAGGCCGAACACGACGGTGTTGCCCTGCAAGGTCCGTCCCGAGATGTCCGCAAAGCCGAGGTAGGGCAAGGTCACGGCCAGCACCGTCATCGCGGTGTGCACATAGACAAGCTTCTGGTCGCGGTGCGCGCGCCAGGCGAACAGCACCGCCGTTGTGAGCAGAACGGCGGCGGTTTCGTACGGCGGCGACCGGTAATGCCACTGGAGGAGGACGGCCAGCACCGCCGTGATGTGCAGCACGGCGGCCTGCATGCGCGCGCCGACCTGCACGAACTCGTCCCACCAGCGCTTGGCGACCCGGCCGAATGCGCCCATCGCCGCCGCCAGACTTAAGGTCAGCACGGGCAGATGCGATCGCGGGAAGGCATCAAGCAGGCCGAGAGATCCGCCGCTCAGCGCGAGCAAGGTGAACGCGATCCAGGCGTGGAGCAACTCGCGGCGGAAGACGGCTTGAGCGAGCCAAATAGCTCCGGCCAGAGCCAAAGACAGTGTGCGAACCTCGGGGTGGGACGCGCCCATGAACAGTCCAAGCAGGATGGCGGCGTAGCCGATAAACGAATCTTTCCCGTAAACTTTAGCGCCTTCAGCTTGGCTTTGAGAACATTGCTCGGCAAGCAGCACGAGACCGCCCGCGACGACAACGAGGCACGCATAGGCGTACGCCGGCGGCAGATGCCGCAGGTAGCCGTGCACCCACAAAAATACCTGAAGATACGTCGTCGCCAAGGTCACTCCCAGGAACCAGGGCACGCGCCCTTCTTCGCTGAGCTTGGGCGTCAATTCGTCTTTTACGAAGCGCACGATGGTCCAGGCCAATAACAGGAAGCCGGCATAAAATCCCACGCCGAGCAGAAGCCCGAGCTGTTGGGGCGCGTTGATTAGGAGGAGTGGCCCCAGCAGGACCAGCGTGTTGAGCCCCAGCAAGGTCAGCGCGAGCGACCCGCCCAACGGCGTATGCACGGCGGCGCACCAGTGCCGCAGGCCGCGGCCGGCGGCGGCTATATAAAGGAAAGCGAAAACCGGAAGAAGAATCTCTTTATGCGTGACCTGCGGGTCGCGCGCGAGCAAAGCGACGGCCATGAAGTTCGCCGGCAGCAGCGCCACGGCCGCGCCGCGCAGCATGTCTGCCGTGCCTTTGAGCGTTGCGTCGCGCTTCTCGATCCAGCCGCCGATGCGCGCCAGCGCTGAAGTGAAAGCGGCCAACAGCATGGGCAGGACCGTGTAGCGCACGAACCAGTGCTTGTCCCAGGTGTAGTAGGCCAGCAGGGAGCTGCCGGCTACGACCATCGCGATGCCGGTGAGCATCGGCCAGTTTCCGGCGAAGAAGGGCAGCAGGTTCTCGTCCCACAGCGCTGGACCCGCAGGTTTGGGAGATTTTAGCGGCGCCTGAGAAAGCGATGGCGACTTGGGCAGCAATACGGCGCGCGGCAGCGGCGCTTCCGCCTTTGCCGGCGCTGTGGGTGCTACAGACCTCGGGCGGGAAACATTTTTTTCGCGGCAATGAAGCTCCAAGGCTTCGCGCGCCTCCGCTGGACAGTCGGCTCGGTCGCGGGCCCAAAGCAACAGGAGCTCTACGGGAGTATCTGCGGCGAGCGCGCGGTAGGCGTTCAACACGACCTCGTCTTGTTCCGCGCTCCGGGCGAGCCAGGAATCCCAGCCGCTCCAGTCCACGATGGACGGCTCGTCAAAGCGCAAGGTCAAAAGGAGCGCGGCGCGCTCCTTCAACGCAGGGTCCGACCCGAGCTTTCGGATCAGACCGGCCATCGAGCTTGTCGGCCAGCCGCACGCGGCATCAAGCACGCGGCGCTTACGCTCCTCCGTGTCGGCCTTGGCAAAGGCATCCGCGAGGATGGTCTCGGCAGATGCTTCATCGAGCTCAAGCGGAAAGATCGACGGTCCCCCGGCCAAGTGGTCTGCGGCCTGCCGCTCAAGGCGCTCGGCGCTCGCCTGAAGGCGCTGCAGCGCCGGTTGAAGAACGGAAACCATCGCGACTGAAGCCTCGATCAATGCTCCGGAATTGACGATGCGGCCCGCGCCCGGGAACGCGCCTCCCGTCTCCATCGCGGCGCGTAAACCTTTGACGCCCGCCATGACGTTCATCCAGCCGGCCGGGGCATTCAGGGGAAGATCACCGAGTAGGCCCCGAAAGTCATCTAGCGGGCCGCCATTTCTCTTCCTCTGTAGGCAGCGCACCGCCTCGACGCGGCGGCGGCTTTTGAAGTGATTGACAAGGCTCTCAAACACGGTCCCAGGGTGTTGTTGGATGGCTTCAAGCAGTTCCGTCGAGGACAGGCGCGGGCCCGATTTTTCACCGAGCTCTTTAAGTGCGGGGAGGAGAAAGCCATTGTCCAAGCGGCCCGTGCCGAGATACGAGCATAAAGTCTCGATGAGTTCTTTTTCGTTAATGTTGGGCGAAACCGACCAATGGTTCTCCGCACCCTCCAGTCGGCTCAAAAAATTAGATGCGAAGCTGACACTTCATTAGGGGCAACGCGCGGCTTTCATCTGCTCAATTACTTTTTGACACTCATTTTTGGCGCTGAAATTAGTTGAGGCGCACCAACCTAAAACCTGGTACTCCTCATACTCCTGACGCAACTTGACGCACGACGTCGCCTGCTGTTGAGGCGCATTCGGGGCAAATTGAGCTCCCAGCGTATCCACGTTGTTTTTGATCCCGTTGATCCGTTCCCGGTTCAACTGCCGCTTTTTAGCGATCGCGGCAGATTGATCGGCGGCCGCATCCACGATGACAGAGGCTTCGCCGTCCGGCAACTTCAGCAGAAGTGAAACAATGTACTCGTCAGGCTTTTTCTGGGCAGCCTGGCTCAGCGCAATAAATAACGTGAGCGCCGATTTCAAGCTCTGCTGAGCGAGCTCCTTCTGGGGAAGCTCAACATAGGGGTTGGAACGAATGCTTTCAAGTTTTTTGATGTGAGGAAAAATCTGATCGGGATAGGAATATTCCGGATAATATTTAGCCAAGGCGCTTAAGTCGGTGAGCGCCTTGGCAGTGGCGACAATATCTTGCTGCACCCGTTTCTTCAAGTCCGCGCAAACAATCCTACGGCCATCAGAGAGCTCTTTGGTTGTCGCCTGGGAAGTCATGCCTCTGGGGGTGTCCGCATTGCGGATTTGCCATGATTCCTGGTCCCAGAGAATCATGTTGGGCTTCTGCCTCTCGAGCGACCTCAGGATCCATGATTCGTTTTTTTCCAAAGCGTTTATATGCACCTCTTGCGCTCCCGGCGAGCGGATATCCGCTTTTTTTCTCAACTCAACTTCACATAAGCTGGACGCCTGCCCGGGTTCCGCCGCCAAGGATGATGCCCAAAGAAATATGAGCGCAGACAAAAACTTATCAATGCTCCCCACCACAGGAATATAACCCCGGCCACTTGACTTGTCAAGCCACTCGATGCAGCTGAGCCTTTCAGAATTTAAGATCGGCATGTCTGCAGTCCGTCGTGATTTCGTAGAATATCGACATCCTGCGGCATTAGAGGCATTCCATGTATACTTGGCTGTTTCGTTTCGGCATCCTTATCGCTTGTCCCTGCATCGTCTATTTCGGAAAGATCTCGCCTGACGCGGCCGGCATCGGCATTGGCGTGGGCGTGGGCCTCCTAATCATCGGCATCGAATATTTGATCGCCGAATTAAACTTGCTGACCATCATGGCCGGGGTTCTCGGCACTGCGGTCGGCATCATCCTCGCACGATTCATCGACTACATAGTGTTCCAGATCGGCAATGAGTACCTCTATAAAATCTGGGACAAGTTCACGCTGTTGCGCTTCTTTGCTCTTGGCGTTCTCGGCCTCGTCATCACAATTCGGAAATTTCCCGAACTCGACGATCTGGATAAAGATCTGCTGAAAATGGGCAAGAAACGCGGCGCCGACCTTAAAATTCTTGATTGCAATTCGATCATCGACGGCCGTGTCGCAGATATCGTGGAAACTCATTTCCTGTCGGGGATATTGGTGGTGCCCCGTTTCGTGCTGACCGAACTGCACCGCTTAGCCGACTCCGAGGACCCGACGAAGCGTACCCGCGGTCGCCGCGGCCTCGACATACTCTCGCGTCTGCGGGAAGGGGTGTCTGTTCCCGTGCGCATTCTCGACAAGGACATCCTGGGAATTGCGGAGATCGAAGGCAAGGTGGTCAAGCTCGCCCGAGAGATGGGCGCCAAGATCGTCACCACTGACTTTAACATCAACAAGGTCGCGACGCTTGAAGGCGTCACCGTGCTCAACATTAATGACCTATCCACCGCGCTCAAAACCGTGGTTCTTCCCGGTGAAACGATGAGCGTATTCATCATGAAGGACGGCAAAGAGCGCGAGCAGGGCGTTGGATTCCTGGACGACGGCACGATGGTGGTCGTCGAGGATGGCCGCCGTTGCGTGGGCAAACGCATCGAGGCGGTGGTAACATCGATCCACCAGACCTCGAACGGGCGCATGATTTTCGCTAAGGCCCGGTCGGAGCGTCAGCCCGTGTGATGCGCACTGCCGCGATCATCGTTGCGGGTGGTTCGGGCACACGGATGGGTCGCCCCAAGCAGTTCCTGCCGTTGGCGGGTTCGACGGTTGTCGAGCTGTCTTTGAAGTGTTTTACCGCAATGCCTGAGATTGAGCTCATCGCGCTTGTGCTGGACAAAAGTTCGTATTTAGAGCATGGCGCGCGCCTTGCCAACGGCAAGGTTATCGTTGTTGCGGCTGGCCCGACGCGCATGGGTTCGGTCCGCAATGGCTTTGCGGCCATGCCGTCGGGGATCGATGTCGTGATCGTGCACGATGGGGCTCGACCCTTGATCACTGCTGAAATCGCACGCGCGACGATAGCCGCCGCCGTCAAGTCAGGCGCCGCTGTCGCCGCCGTTGCCGTCAAAGACACGCTCAAGGTCGTTGAAAAAGGAAGCGACATCATCTGCGAGACGCCGGAGCGCGCGCGCTTCTGGGCCGCGCAGACGCCGCAAACCTATCGTTATGCCGTTTTAAAAGAAGCCCTTGATCGATTTCCCGATGACGCAGACGCCACCGACGAAAGCCAGCTCGTCGAGCGTTGCGGGCACGCGGTGTCCGTGGCGCCATCGACATACGAGAATTTTAAAATCACCACTCCGGAGGACATCACGTTGGCCGCGGCGATCCTGGCCGCCCGCCGCGGCCAACGCCAAAACAGAACCGGGTTCGGCTATGACATCCACAAGCTCGTGGTGGGACGCGAACTGTGGCTTGCGGGCGCACAGCTGCCGAATGCGCAAGGCCTTCTCGGCCACTCAGACGGCGACGTCGTGCTCCATGCGTGTTGCGATTCGGTGCTGGGGGCGCTTGGTTTAGATGAGATCGGCATCGCGTTTCCGCCCTCCGACCCGAAGTTCCATGGCCTCAAGTCCAAGGAAATCGTCGCGCATACGCTGGAGAAGCTTGCCTCCTGCAACGGCGAGCTGGTGCATCTTGACGCGACCATCATCGCCGAGACACCAAGGCTCAGGCCCCACTACGAGACTCTGAAGACTTCGCTTGCCGCCTTATTCCGCCTACCCGCATCGCGCGTGAGCTTGAAGGCCAAGAGCAATGAAGGTCTCGACGCGATCGGCCGCGGCGAGGCTATCGCCTGCCACGCGGTTGCCACCGTCTTGGCGCGCTTCGAGTGACGCCCTATGTGTTCATCGCGCTGTCTAATATCCTGGGGGGCTCGACCTACGCGGCCACGGCTAGCGCGCTGAAAGGCTTTCCCTTGAAGGATATGATTCTCTTGCGCATGGCGCTCTGCGCCGCGCTGTTTCTACCGCTCGCTTGGCGTGGGCGCCGCCGCTTGGCGACGACTTCCCTCAGGGATTGGGCATTCATGATTTCCGTTGGCCTCTTCGGCTATTCCTTGCCATTGGCGCTTGGCACCTACGGCGTGAAGCTGTCTTCTTCCACCAACGCGTCCTTGCTCATCGGCATCGAGCCAGTCGCCATTGTCCTCTTATCAACATTATTTCTTGGAGAGACGCTGACGCGACTTAAGATAATTTCAATTGTCCTCGGCCTGACCGGAGCGATGCTCATCACCTTCTCGTCGCCCTCCATGCTGCCGGAAGCCTTCGTCGATCGCTTCAAGGGAGACATGATCTTGGTAGCGCATGGGTGCTTCTGGGCGCTTTACACCGTGCTTGGGAAACCGGCGCTGAAACATGTGGCCCCCCTCGACTTCACGGCGGTCACCTCGATTATTGGATTTTTTGGCGTGGCGGTTTGGGCGGGACCGGGGGCGCATCCTGCGGCCTGGGCTGCGGCGCCGCACAGCGCATGGCTTGCGCTGAGTTACCTGTCTATTGCCGGAAGCTTTCTTGGCGTCATCTTCTGGAATGAGGCGCTCAAGACGCTCAAAGCCTCCTCAGCGGCCAACTTTATCTTCCTGCAACCCGTCGTCGGCGTCCTCCTTGGCGTCGGACTGCAGGGCGACCAACTCACGCGCTGGAGCGCGGCCGGCGGCGCGCTCGTCCTCAGCGGCATGTGGCTTGGGAACCGCTAAACCCGCAGCCTGTAAAATTTACTTCACGGGAAATGGGGCGCTGTCGCGGAAGCGATAAATTCCGGGCCGTCCATTGCGCTCGCCAGGAATTGAACCTGGATCTCTGCCTTCGCAGGGCAGCACACTATCCTTTGTATTACGAGCGCAATTGACGGCCCGGCAAATGATTATAGCGCATCGCGGGCCCGCTTCTACGGCGCTGCCGCGTCAGCGCTCAAATAGATACCGAAGACGGGTGGCGCGCCTATTTATCTTCCACGCCGCGCTGGGGGCAGTCGGGACGCAGGGCGCACGCGCCGCACTGCGGGTTGATTGCCCTGCACACGCGACGTCCGTGCCAGATTACCGCATGCGACCAAAACATCCGGTCCTGAGACAAGACGCTGTTCGCCAGGTCGCGTTCGACCTTGACCGGGTCCGCCTCATCGGTGAGGCCTAAGCGATAGGCCAGGCGCTTCATGTGCGTGTCCACGACCACGCCCTCGGGTTTTCCATAGACCTCCCCCAAGACCACATTGGCGGTTTTGCGCGCAACACCCCGCAGGAGCAGGAGCGCCTCCATCGTGTCGGGGACTTTCCCGCCATGGCGGTCTCGCACCGCCCTGGCGGTTTCGATGATCGCCTTCGCTTTCATTCGATAAAAGCCGCACGAGCGCACGATCGCCTCGAGCTCAGCGCTATCGGCCCGCGCGTAGTCGTCGAGGGTTCGGTAACGCTTGAACAAGACCCTCGTCGCCGCATTCACGCGCACGTCGGTGCATTGCGCGGAGAGAATGACCGCAAAGAGCAGTTCATGGGCGGACCCATAGTCAAGCTCACAATGAGCGTCCGGATAAAGCTTCCGCAGGCCCTGGAGAAGACTTTGGACGCGTTCAGCCTTGACGCTCACCGTTTTGAAATTGGGTAGTAGTAGATGCCGAGATTCACAGGATTGTCGACAAATCCCTTCACCCAGGTCCGCAGGCCGTAGACGCCGGTGGGATGCACGGTGAATATGACGGGCGCCTCCGCAAAGCCCTTCGCCAGAATTCGCTTGTATAACTCCACGCGCTTGGCGGGCGACGGCTCCACGGCCGCTTGTTCAATCCAAGAGTCCAGCTCTGCATTGCTATAGCCTTGAGCCGAAGGATAGCGTCCCGCCGAGTGGTAGAAAGCGTAAATAAAGTTATGCGCATCGGGATAGTCCGCAAGCCAGCCCCGAGCGAACAACGGCATCAGCCGCCTCTGGGCCTTGTCGAGAAAGCTCGCCCAGTCCACGCCGCGCAGGTCCACGCGGAATTTCAAATTGAGCTTCTCGATGTTTTTTTTGAGTATCTGCGCAGCCGCCTCGCGATTCTCGCTTCCCGTGTTGTAAGTCAACGTAAAGCGAAAGCCCTTGGCCCAGACCTCTCCGCCCCGCGCCCGACGAAGATGTTCCTCGGCCCTCTTGAGGTCATGGGAGTACCCCTGCTGATTCGCGTCGTAACCGAGAACGCTTGGCGGAATCGGTCCAAGGGCGCGCGCGGCCGTTCCTTTAAAGGTATCGCGCAGGATTGCCTCGTAGTCGAAAGCGTACGAGAAGCCCCTGCGCACTTCCACGTCATTGAAAAAGTCGGGCGGTATGCCCTCCCCGTCGAGTTTCCCCGAGCCTATGTCGGGATTGGCCGTCGGATTTATCTTGACCGTAAAAAACAGAGCCGGATCGGTCTGCAGTCGGCGCAGGCCGTCGAGAACGGCGACGCCCGCTATCCCGAGAAGCTGCGCCGCATAAGGACGCGGTGTTTCGATGAGATCGGCATCGCCGGCCTGCAGCATCAATTTGCGGGTATTCAGTTCGGGCACCGCCTTAACCAACACATGTTTGAGCTTCGCGGGGCCGCGAAAATACTCGTTGTGGCGGTCCAGCAACACATAACGCGCGGTTTTGTCCCAGCGCACGAGCTTAAAGGGACCCGCGCCGTTCATGTTCTGATAAAGATAAGACTTCTCTTTCGGCGGATCGTTGAAAGTCTTCCACGTCTCAGCCGTCCCGTCCCATTCCCCGTGGGCCCGAGCCCACTCCTTGGGGATCACATAGGACCATCGCGCCATGATCGAGAGAAAAGGACCGAAAGGACGGGGCAATAATATCACCAGATCATTGCCCTCCACGCGCACGGCCTTCTCGAGCGCGGCGAAATCGAGCGTGATCGTCCCTGAAGAATTGCGCGTGGAGGCAACGCCAGCGATGGGCTCAAGCAACAGCGCTGACGGTCCTCCAGCGCGGTCGCAGATCATAAAGCGCAGGAGAGAGTAGCGCGCATCTTCGGGTGTCACTTCGCTTCCGTCGTGGAACTTGACGCCCTTGCCGATCGTGAAGCGATACTGGCGGCCGTCTGGCGAGATCAGCTTGTTCTTAAAAGAGGGAACCCGCTCCGCTATGCGCGGTTCGAACTCGGAAAGAGACGAGCCCTTAAAGGCGATCAAAGTCTCATAGACATTTTGTATCACTGACTGGCTCGACGCGTCGTATGGGAAGGCAGGGTCGAGGCTGCTCACCTCGCCGATCTCCAGATTCGTAAAGGTATCCGGATTCTTGACCGGCTCGGCAGCGACCGCGACGGCGATAAGAAGCAGAGCGGCAATCATGCGAAAAGATAGCGTTTTCTCAAGGACATATCCAACGCAAAGAAGCCCCCCGCCCGAAAGCAGAGGGCTCCAATACGTTGCGCGTTTGCGCTACTGGACGCCCGTCTCCTGCTGTTTGAGGAAACTGCGTATCCCATCAAGGCCTGCCATCAACTCGGCCTTCAGCACTGGTTGCGTTTCCACCTGAAGCTGGCTCGCGAGCAAGGCTTCACCCCGCTTTGCGTCGATGAACTTCGCGAGGACCGCCTTTTTCACGGCGACTGCGGCATGGCGGCGCGCATCCGGATCCGGGCTCTGCAAGCCCTTCCCGGCAGAGGCCATCGACGTCTTCACCAGCAGCGGGCGCGTCCCCATGACGATCATTCCGCGGCGCAGTCCAGTCTTGTCCGCTGACTTCAAGTACTCGTTGAGCAACGCGGAACTAATCCAGGGAAGCTTGCCCGCTCTGTCGATCATGCCGACCGCCTCCAGACGTTCCAGGATATTCCCGATGAGTTGCGGGTCGCGGTAGTCCTGAAGGGCAAGGGCACAGCCGGTGATGAGCGCCGCGTTATCGGTTGAGGTCATCAACGCGACGAGATCATTCTTCGCCCTGACCCCGCCGGTGCGGCGCAGGACGGCGGGATAGACCGAGTCAGGCACGAGGCCTTTTTCACCAAGCTCGCGAATTTTTAAATAAACGATCGAGCCCTGGACACCCGTCGGCGAGCCCACACGCTTGAGCGCTGCGAGCCGAACCTCGACGGGGCCCTCATCCAGCGCCTTGAGAACGAAGTCTCGACTGGTTTTTCCGGGGACGCGGCTCGCGAGCAAATCAACCGCGCGCCGGCGTAGCTCCATGTTTTCAGCGCCGCCATCGCCCGGTTGTTCCAATGCGGCGACGATGGCCGAAGAGAGGCTCTCAGCGGCGCTGGTATCGATCTCCTCACCGTCGAACTCAGGAGACTCCAGCGTCGTGAGCAGCCTGTCGAGATTGCCTTGTTTTGCGGTTCCTGTTGAAGCGCTGGATACATACAAAGCGATCTCTGTTTCCATGGTGCGCTCCGGGCGTGTTTCAGCCGACAGCCTCGGCAAGACATTTTTGACGGGGGAAGGCGTTTCAGCAAGCTGAGAGAGCTTTTTGTATTTTTGTCCGAGACCTACTGCGACGAGAGCGACGAGGCTAGCGCTGGCGACGGCTTCGATGCGATTCATGACATTGTTCTCCGGACGCGACGGGCCTCTGATGCGAAGCGGGCCTGCGTCCGGAGACTATACGCGGCTGGCGGCAAAAGCTTACATCTCTCACGAAAAGATCCAAAGAATATTCACCCGAATGAACCGTCGTCCAGAGATTCGGGCTCGATGAAAACGCCGGATCATCCAGCGGCTTCACTTCTTATTTTTGGTAGAATCCTCTTAAGTTGTACGTAGAAAAATCAGGCCTCCTATTAGCCATCGACGCATAAAGGGCAAGCCGGCCTCCCTTGGAAAGCACTGCAAAAGTAAAAAATGCCGGCGTGGCGGAATGGCAGACGCAATCGACTCAAAATCGATCGGGCTCACGCCCTTGTGGGTTCAAGTCCCACCGCCGGTACGCTTTTCCCAATGAAAGACTCCAATATCGCCGTCTGTGCCGCCTTAATGCTTATCGCGGGCAAAGCCTCCCTGTTTGCGGCGACTCGTCTTTGCGGCAACGGCCTGCCGCCACAGTTGACTGGAGATGTATTCTCGCCGGTCGAATGCGCAATGACGACCATGCCGCCGCCCCTGCTTCCAGGCCTCCCAGTCCGCCCATGCGTCGATTCAAAAATCCCACTCTCCAGCCTCAATGGCCTCTGGATAGGCAACATCATTCATTCGCTTGGCCGCTACCAACTCCTGCTCACGATCAAAACAAGCTGGACCGGCAAGCTCACCATGACTTTGGACATCAAGGAACTCCAATTGCATGAACGCCTGAGCCACCAACTCCGGCTCGTCCCGACAAAAGAGTGCGGAGCTTACAAAGCAACTCTCACCACGACTTTAGCCCCCGAGGCATCTTTGACGGGCAACGCTCTCATCGGCGAAGCATCGACACAAGACCCGCTGTCGCGCCAGGCGGACCTCGTGTTTGCCAATGGCGCCGCGCACCGGATACTCTTTTCGGTGAGAGGAAATGACGAACTCAGTCTGCGCGCATACTCTGCAATTGCCGGCGCACCGCTCCAAAAGTTCGAGGCAACGCTCACGCGCACGCAGCGTAAAACTCTGTAGAGATCA
>CAZGVK010000009.1:0-4461 GCA_964529095.1 uncultured Elusimicrobia bacterium | reverse complement strand
ATTTTGGGTGTCGAGGCGATACTCTAACAAGGCGCGAGAAGGGAGCATACCGATAGGTATGTGACCGACGAGCAACGAAGTTAGAGTGAAGCATCGGCATCCAAAAACACATAGTTATTTTTGTGCCAACGCTTATAGTACCAACTTCACTTCCACGAAGAAAGTTATAATCGGCGTATGCTTGAAGCCAGAAAAATCGTCATCATCGGCTCCGGCGCCGCCGCCTACACCGCCGCCATTTATGCCGCGCGCGCGAACATGGATCCGCTCGTGTTTGGCGGCGTTTCCATGGGCGGCCAACTCATGATCACCTCTGATGTTGAGAATTTTCCCGGCTTCCCGGAGCCTATCCAGGGCCCCGAACTCATGGAGCGCATGCAAAAACAGGTCGAACGCCTGGGCGTGATGATCATCAATGAATACGTCGCCAAGGTGGACCTTTCCTCGCGTCCCTTCGTTGTCGAAACCACCGAGGCCAGGGCCGTCTCGGCGCAAGCGCTGATCATCGCCACAGGTGCCAACGCGAAATGGCTCGGCATCGAAAGCGAGAAGCGCCTCATGGGCCACGGCGTGTCCGCCTGCGCCACCTGCGACGGCTTCTTTTTCAAAAACAAAGTCGTCGTCGTCGTCGGCGGCGGCGACACCGCCATGGAAGAGGCCACTTTTCTCACCAAGTTCGCCTCCAAGGTCGTCGTGGTCCACCGGCGCGAGAGCCTGCGCGCTTCTGCGATCATGCAGGACCGCGCCCGCAAGAACCCCAAAATTTCCTTTCTCTGGAACACCGCCATTGAAGAGATCACCGGCAACGAGCATGTTGACGGCGTAAAACTTAAGAATCTCCAAACAAACGTCGTGTCCGGGTTCAAGTGCGACGGCGTGTTCATGGCCATCGGCCATCAACCCACCACCGCGTTTCTCGGCGGCCAGTTGAAGCTCGATGAAAACGGCTATATCGTCGCCGATGACCGCACGCGCACCTCGGCAGCGGGCATATTCGCCGCCGGCGACGTGATGGACCACCGTTACCGCCAGGCCATCACGGCCGCAGGCATGGGCTGCAAGGCGGCCCTTGAGGCCGAGCGCTGGCTCGAAACCCAAGGCACGCACCCATGACGCCGCCGGCAGAACGGCAAACCCTGCCGCCCTGGCTCAAGGTGAAACTTCCCACCGGTCCCGTCGTCGCGCGTATTAGGGACGCATCAAGATCGAGAGGGTTGAAGACGGTCTGTGAAGAAGCGCGCTGTCCCAACCTGGCCGAATGCTGGGGCGGGGGAACGGCGACTTTCATGGTCATGGGCGATACATGCACTCGCGGCTGCCGCTTCTGCGCTGTTCGCTCTGCTCTAAGCCCTTTGCCGCCTGATGCCGAAGAGCCGATAAAGCTGGCCTTCACGCTGAAAGAAATGGCGCTCGAGTACGCCGTCCTCACCACGGTCTGCCGCGACGACCTCATCGACCAAGGCGCCGCGCATCTTGCCGCGTGCATCCAGGCGATAAAAAAAGCATGCCCGAATATGCGATTGGAGATTTTGCTTCAGGATTTTCGCGGGGAGCAATGTCCCTTGGAAACGGTCCTTGACGCCGGCCCCGATGTCGTCGCCCACAATGTTGAGTGCGTGGAACGCTTAACTCCATCCGTGCGCGATGCCAAGGCAGGTTACCGGCAGTCCTTGAACGTCCTTGAGCGCGCAAAGTCTTATCGGCCCCAAAGCCCCACCAAGACCTCGCTGATGCTCGGCTTAGGGGAAACGGAGGCGGAACTCATCCAAAGCTTCAAAGACATTCGCGGCGTCGGCGTTGATATTTTAACTCTCGGCCAGTATCTTCGACCTTCTCGATCGCGGCATCATCTGAGGGTCGAACAATTTGTGCATCCGGATGAGTTTAGACGATATGGCGCGCTCGCAAAAGAGCACGGGTTTCTTTATGTCGCGTCCGGACCCTTTGTGCGCTCATCCTATCGCGCGGCCGAGCTTTTTATAAAGGGCAGGCTGGAGACCCCGCTTGCCTCTTAAAACCATCGTCTCCATCGAGATCCAGCGCCTGGAGATTCTCGCGAGAGACGGCGCCGTGGATAAATCGCTGATGCCCAAAATATCCGATCAGCTTCTTCTTGAGATGTACCGCCTCATGTTTCAGATTCGCGCCTTTGATGAGCGCGCGATTTTGCTCCAACGTTCAGGACGCTTGGGCACCTACCCGATGATCACCGGGCAAGAGGCGACCCAGTGCGTGCCGCCGCTCACGCTAAAACCCTCGGACTGGGTGGTGCCCACCTATCGCGGCGGCGGCGTCTATTTTGCGCGCGGCATGCAGATGCGCTACGCCCTGCTGTACTGGGCCGGAGATGACCGGGGCACCCGATTTCCGGAAGGCAATAACGACATGATTTTCTCGATTCCGGTCGGCACGCATCTGACCCAGGTCGCCGGCCTTGCCTGGGGCCAGAAGCTCAAAGACGAAGGCGGCGTGGCCCTCACCTATTGCGGTGACGGCACTTCCTCAAAAGGCGACCTTCATGAGGCGCTGACCTTCGCTGGTCAATTCAAACTGCCCGCAATTTTCATCATCGAGAACAACGGCTGGGCAATCTCGGTTCCACGCAAACGCCAGGCCGCCACGAAGACCTTGGCCCAGAAGGCCTGGGGCTACGGCGCGCACGGCATCCAGGTAGACGGCAATGACGCGCTCGCAGTCTATTCGGCGACTCTTGCCGCCGTGGCACGCGCCCGCGCAGGCAAGGGCCCGACCTTGATTGAGTGCGAGACCTACCGCATGTCGCATCACACGACAGCTGATGACGCAACCAGGTACCGCGACGAAAAGGACGTCGTCGCCTGGAAAAGGCGCGATCCGATTTTACGCTTCAAGAAGTTTCTCACGGCGAAGAAGCTCTGGAATCCGACAAAAGAATCGGCCTTGACCGCCGCGACGCAGACCTGGATCAATCAGGAAGTGAAGGCCTATGAGGAATTTCCGACGCCCAATCCCTTAAACATGTTTGCCGATAATTATGCCGCGGCGCCGCGGCATTTAATCGAACAGCGCGCCGAGCTCGAGGCAGTCCTTAAGTTCAAAGGCGGCGCCTCAGTCCTCATGGAATTGCCGCCGGCAGAGGGAAGGTTCCCATGAAGACGCTCGTCAAACCCAGCCCGACCCGGACCCTCAACCTCGTGCAGGCCGTCAACGAAGCCCTCGACATAGCTCTTGCCGGGGACGCGCGCGTCATGCTCTTGGGGGAAGACATCGGCCGCAACGGGGGCGTGTTTCGCGCCACCGACGGACTCTGGAAAAAGTATGGGGAAAAGCGCGTGGTGGACACGCCGCTGGCTGAGATCGGCATCATGGGATCGGCCATCGGGCTTGCGATATCAGGCATGCGCCCGGTAGCAGAGATCCAGTTCGACGGCTTTATGCCCTCGGTTTTCGACCAGGTGGTCTGCCATCTGGGCAGGATTCGTTCCCGCTCGCGAGGGAAACTATCCGTGCCGCTTGTCCTGCGCGCGCCCCACGGAGGATTAATACACGCTCCCGAGCATCACTCTGAAAGCCCCGAAGCTTATTTCTGCCACACTCCAGGAATTACCGTTATCATCGCCTCGACGCCGCACGATGCCAAAGGCCTCCTGCTTGCCGCCATCGAGTCGCCCGACCCCGTCGTCTTCTTTGAGCCTAAATTCCTGTACCGTTCCGCAACAGGCACGGTGCCCGCGGGCCATTACACCGTTGAAATCGGCAAGGCGCGGCTCGTCAAGGAAGGCGGCGACATCACGTTGCTGACCTGGGGTGCGATGACCGTCACCTGTGAAAAGGCCGCCGCGCGCCTTGAAACGGAGGACGGCGCTTCAGTCGAGATCCTCGATCTGCGCACCTTGTCGCCTCTTGATCTCGACGCGATCCTGGCCTCGGTGGGCAAGACCGGCAGATGCGTCATCGCCCACGAAGCGCCCAACTCCGGTTCCTGGGCGGCGGAACTTTCCGCGCTCATCGCCGAGCGCGGCCTGCTTAAACTTCTGGCCCCCGTCGCGCGCGTCGGCGGCTGGGACATCCGCATGCCGCTGTTTCGTTTGGAGAAATACTACATCCCCGACTCCGACCGCATCGTCATGGCCGCGCGTCAAGCATTGAACTTTTAACGGAGAGACACCCCCATGAATTTTGAATTCAACCTTCCGGATATCGGCGAAGGCCTTATCGAAGGCGAGATAGTGAAGTGGTTCGTTACGGTTGGAGAAACCGTCGCTGAGCATCAGACGCTTGCCGCCGTTTTGACGGACAAGGCCGAGGTTGAAATCCCCTCGCCGAAGGCGGGGAAAGTCGTAAAGCTTTACGGAAAACCAGGCGAGAAAATTAAAGTTCACGCGCCGCTTGTCGCCCTCGAGATCGCCGGCGACTCAAGCCTGCCCGCGACACGCTCAACAGCGCACGCTTCCGCGCCGAGCGCTTCCTCCCTCGCCGGCC
>CAZGVK010000008.1:0-4677 GCA_964529095.1 uncultured Elusimicrobia bacterium | reverse complement strand
AGACGGCGACAACGGCAAGCCCGGCCAAGAGCGCCGGTACGTGCCACTTCATCTTGATATTAGTCATTTGCTTTCTCCTTGCGTCAGTGTTTTTCGGCGTCAGCGGCCGAAATGCGGAATTGCTTCATGAAATCAGCGGCGCTATTACTGTTGATGGCAAATGCCACTCCATTTAACCCCGACCGTTTATTGCTTACGATGCCGATGACCATGCCGGTCCTGTCCACCAGGGGACCGCCGGAGTTTCCGGGATTAATGGCCGCGTCGGTCTGGAGCATCATTGAGAAGTTGTTCTCGATTGATCGGTCCAAGCCGCTGATGATTCCGCGGGTTACTGTCCCTTCCAGTGAGTTCGAGTCTAGCGGAGAGCCCAAGGCCCAAACCGTGTCGCCTCTCTTGACCTTAGAGCTGTCCCCCAAAGTTAGGAAGGGCCAGGTTACAGCTTCTGCTGCTTTGCGGAAAGCCGGATCGCTTGCTACTCTTTTGAGGAAAGCCGGATCGGTTGCTGCTATTTTGAGGAGAGCCAGATCGTTTGCGGTATCAATGGCCAGAATTTTGGCCGAGTATTCCCAGCCTAATCGGAAGATGGATATTTTCCCTGCATTTGACACTGCATGATAGTTGGTGAGAATGATTCCCGAGGGATCCACAAAAAATCCCGAAGCGGTCTTAGTCTTATCAGCTAAATCCCAAAATCTGATTTCACTTTTGAGGGTGACAGTTTTGATGATGACAACGCTGTTGATGATGGCATCGATCCGGTGCTCGTTCTCGGCTTGTGTCGCGCGCCAGGAGGCGTCAGGATTCGCATGGGAGACCCTCATGGGAAACGCTTGAAAGGCTGCCGCAAGGGGGTCTTCGTTGCCGGCCCAGGCGGGGCTCTTGAGACAGCACAGGAAAAGGCAGATGCAAGCGAGGCCGCCGGTTCTCTGAAGGACAGCGCGCGGCCTCAACGCCGCCGCGTCGGGAATGATCTTAAGTCCCATGCGTTCATTGTAGCGCGGCGCTGGGTTTTACGCCTGAGTCGAAAGGGAACGATTATCCCAGTCTTTGGTCCCATGCCGCGTGGGCCAATCGGCCTACCTGTTTGACGGCGTCGAATGGGAAGCGTTGGACATTTGGTGTCGGACCCTTGGCTCAGGTGATAGTGCGTCAACCATTAGGCCGGACGGCATGCCCAGGCTTCGGCGGCGGCGAGTTTCTCGGGGGTGCCTATGTCGTGCCAAGCCCACCTGTCGGCGCGAAAGGATCGAAGGTGCGATCCATCTGCGGCCAGGCGCAAATAGGTCTTTGTGATCGAGAAAACACCGCTCTCGGTTATTTTATCAAGGAGTTCCGACGCCACTAGCTGGATGCCGTCGAATGGGAAGCGTTGGACATTCGGAGTCGGACCCTTGGCCCAGGTGATAGCGCCCGCGCCGCGGTCATGGCCGGCGAAGCGGCCTTTCGCGTCGAAGAGATAGGCGCGGACGCTCTCACGGTCGCGGACCGACAAGGTCACCAAAGCGCCGGTATCTTGATGATCTTTGATCAGAACACCGAAATCAATAGCGCTTAACACATCGGCGTTGTGTACGAAGAACGGATCGCGTCCGCGAAGAAAGGCTGAGGCCTTCTTGATGGCGCCGCCGGTATCGAGCAAAAGGTCGTCTTCACGGGATACGGACACAGGCACGCCGTGGCGGAGAGAGAGAGCCGCGCAGAAATCGGCTATTTTCTGCGCATGATGATGGGCATTGACCACGAAGGACTTAACACCGGCCGCCTTGAGCCGAACCAAGACGCGTTCCAGCATCGGCACGCCGCCGACGGGGATCAGGGCTTTGGGAGTGAGGTCGGTGATCGGCTGCAGGCGGGCGCCGACACCGGCCGACAGGATTAGAGCTTTCATTGTTTGAGCCAACTATTCTTTTCGCGATGGATCACGACGGCCAGCACGTTTTGGTCGCGCAGATGTTTGGCCAAGCGTTCGGCCATGTACACCGAGCGGTGCCGTCCGCCGGTGCAGCCGAAGGCGACGAAGAGATCGGTGAAGTTCCGGCGTCCATAGTCCTCGACGGCCTGATCGATCAAGGCGAAGGCCGAGCGCGCCCAGCGCTCGATACCATCTTCTTGGGAGAAATAGGCGACGACGGCGCTGTCGCGACCGCTTTGGGTCTGAAACTCCGGCAGACGTCCTGGATTAGGCAGGCAGCGGCAATCGAAGACGTAGCCGCCGCCATGACCGCTTTGGTCCTTGGGTATCCCGCTTTTGTATGAGAAGCTCTGAATGCGGACAGTGAGCCTCAGTTTGGCCGAGCCTAACTGGCGCAAAGTGGATGAGCCGACGAGCCTCTTGAAAACGCGCATCAACTCGGGGACTGCGGCCGGCAGGCCGGAGGTCAAGAGGACGCGCTCGATGTTGCGGATTGCGTAAGGGATGCTCTGCAAGAAAAGAGGTTTTTTTTCATGGAAGCCGCGCAGGCCGTAGGCGCCCAGAGCCTGCATGATGCGAATGAGGACGAAGCCCGGAAAGAATAGCTTAAACTCGCTGCGGTCGATCGGCGTGTGCTTGCCCGCTTCGGTGATGTAAAGATCCAGAAGTTCATCGCGGAGATCGAAGGGGATGTCCGCTTTCGCATCATACAGAAGAGAGGCAATGTCGTAATGCAAAGCGCCGCGCCGACCGCCTTGGTAGTCGATGAAGTAGGGCCTGCCCTCCTTGAGCATGACGTTGCGCGATTGGAAGTCGCGGCACAGGAAATGTTTCCGCTCGGCGGAGAGCAGGTAGTCGGTAAAGACGATAAAGTCTTCTTCAAGTTTTTCTTCATGAAACGGAATGGCGCCGAGCGTGAGGAAGTAATACTTGAAGTAATTCAGATCCCACAGCATGGACTGCTTATCGAAACTCTTTCGGGGGTAGCACCAGCGGTCGTCGATGGTCTTGCCGGCGACAATCTGGATCTTCGGCAACCAACGCACGACATCTTGATATGCAGAGATGACCTCGGACGGGAAGCCCGCGGCTGTGCGGCGTTTCCCGAGAAACTGGAAAAGGGTCGTGTCTCCGAGGTCTTCCTCGAGATAGGCGGTCGCGTCGCCGTTGGCAGAGTAAAACTCGGGAACCGGAATGCCTTCGTTGTGAAAATGTTTGGAAAACTCGATGAACGCATGATTTTCCTGAGCATCTTCGTTGAGTACGCCGATTGCGGTTCTGCGCGCAGAACTGAGGCGATAGATCCTGCGATTGGAACCTTCGGCCCGCACGGGGATGATCGCTGCGGCGTCAAGGCCGAACTTCTCGCGGTACAGGAAGCGCAGGACATCGAGCGGGTCGATCACGGGGACGATGGTAGCGCTTCTCTTGCCGTGGGGCAAGCCGATGGTCTATGCTTGGAAGATGAAATATATCCCCGCCGTATTCTTGGGCCTGGCAGTCGCCGTCGTCGCTTATGCCGTTGAGACTTCCGTGCCGGTCGCCGCAATTCGCGAGTTTAAGTCCGTGAATATTGAAGTCAAGGGCAATAAAATATGGACGCCGGGCGTCTTTATCGTCAAGAAAGGAGAGCATGTGAAGATTACGCTTGTCAACACCGCCCCGTCGGGCGTGCACGCATTCGCCATCGAGGGCTATCCGGGCGCTACGGCGGCAGTCAGCAATCGAGAGGGCGCCAATACCAAGGTCGTTGAGTTCACGGCCGACAAGGCCGGTCTTTTCCGCGTGTTCTGCCCGATGCACGCGCCGCACGTCGGAGGACAACTGCTCGTGTTGGAATAATGCTTCCCGTAAAATCCAACCACCAGCGAGAGCGCGTTCGCGCAATCCGCCTCTCTCTTGTCGGGGGGATCGTGATATTGGGGTTAAAGGCAGCCGCGTATTGGTTAACGGGCTCGATGGCGTTAAAATCCGACGCGCTTGAGAGCATGGTCAATGTGATAGCGGCCGCATTCGGTCTCGGGGCGGTGGTCTTCGCGGGACAGCCCGCAGACAAAGACCACCCGTATGGACACGGCAAAGCGGAATTTCTTGCCGCCGCGTTTGAGGGCGGACTCATTTCATTGGCCGCGCTCATCATCGTCTATGAGTCGGCGTTGACGCTCGCGCGCGGAGTCGGGCTTCACAGACTCGGCGCCGGCCTGTTGATCAACGTCGGCGCGGGCGCATTGAATGGTCTGCTGGGGTGGTATTTATTGAAGGCGGGACGTCGGCTTCAGTCCTCGGCGCTGGAGGCCGACGGCCAGCATGTGCTCGCGGATTTCTATACGACCCTGGGCATCTGTGCCGGCCTTTTCCTCGTGAAATGCACCGGTCTCATTTGGCTTGATCCTGTTTTAGCTCTGATCGTGGCCGTCCTGTTATGCAGGACTGGCTACCATCTCGTGCGTGAGGCGGCACGGGGGTTGCTCGATGAGGAGGATGCGGACACGATCGCCACGATCGTATCCGGCATCAACGGACTTTTAAAGAAAGGGGTGGATGAAACCGGAGTGATCACCGTGCATGGCCTGCGGGCGATTCGATCCGGGCGCTATACGCACGTGGACATTCATCTCGTTGTTCCGGAGTATTTCCCCGTCGCCGAGGCGCACGACCGCACGGAACGCTTTGAGGATGCGGTCCTCGCAGACACGGGCCGCGAAGGAGAACTCCATGTCCACATCGATCCCTGCCGACGCAAATACTGCGCGCGCTGCAAC
>CAZGVK010000007.1:0-7182 GCA_964529095.1 uncultured Elusimicrobia bacterium | reverse complement strand
TTCAATTTCCCTGCGGATTCGAAGAACGGGGACGCGAACAATAAAAATTACGACGAGCTCCTCTTTGAGAATGGAATTTTTCCACGCAGCCGCAGCGGCAGCGGTAAGAAAAACTTCGATCTTTCAGATGCCTCCTGGGACATCGCCTATGACAGCTCCAAGTTCGATGGGAAAAATTCAAATCCTCCCAGCCTTACTGATCCCATTGAACTATTCACGCTCGACAACGCCAACAGGTTTCTGCTTCCCATTTCCCAAGTCGAAGAGATGTTTAAGCTCTATGTGCAGATTTTTTCCTTGCTCGGCACCGTCGAGAGCGCTCAGCTTGATGTTCTCAAGCGTCTGACGATGGGCTCTGAGTCTCATAGCTTTTTGCGGAAATCGTATCTGCTCAACACCGGCGACAACGCCGACTATGGCAAACAACTCGCGCAGAGCTTTGACAATCAGCTGGGCGCGTTTGGAGCGGATCCTCTTGGAACGAAGCCTCATTGCATGCGTTTTCTCAGCTATTACGGCAACAAATATACGGGTGGTTTCGGTGCGCAGCTGTACACGCCTCAAACCACCGAGCCCGGGGGTTATAGACTTCCCGACTCCCCCGGCTGTAGCGGCCTGTTTCAAATGCAGACCGTTGACAAGAGCGCCCTGAGCAAGTTCAGGGAAAAAGGCAGTTCGGGGTATCCCGGCCTGTCGCTCGACCTGGTCTGGCAGCTTCCGGGAAAGAACTACTTTAACGTGGACTTCAGCAATATGCCTCGGGAATTCATAGCGGGTTCGCCCAGCCTGCACACCACGGTCTCCATCGGCGCCGACAACAAAAACGCGCAAGTCTGGCCAAACCCGACGCCCAAGTTCCAGGTGAGGCAGTTTCCATGAAGCGGCCGCTCACGCATTGTCCCCCAAACGCTCCGCGCGGCCGCTTGGCGCTATTGCGTCAAGAAAGGGGGCTGGCCATGACCGAGGTGGTGCTCCTTTTCCCGATCTTCATGTTTCTATTGGTGGCGTTCGTCAAAATTTTCGCCCTGCTCATTCTCATGCAGAAGCTCGAGATCGCGTCCTTCTACGCCGCGCGCCGCTGGCAGCTCGAATCGCACCGCAATGAAAAATATGTGCAGGAGTTCGACACCCCGATTTTGCAGAAGGACATCGAGAAAAAAGTCTTAAGCTATATCGGCTACGACACCCCCGCCGCGAAGTTCCTGGACCTTGGGCAATGTCGAAGGCAGACGCCGGAGTGCCCGAACGACAAAGGGGTCAGCGTCACGCGCACCCAGGTCTGGAACGTCGTCACCGTCACCGCCTGCACGAACTCCGTGCAGCTGCCGTTCTACGCGACCAAGGGCTTCGTTTTGTGCTCGACCAAATACGTGCCCAATCGCGACCGCCCGATTGCCTTCATCCTTCCCGGCATAAAAAGTTAGCTCCGCGGCGTCTCGGGCTTGCGGAGGCGCTACCCTGAGAGTTCGCCACAATGGCCTTGGCCGCAGCGGTTCGGCGAGCAATTGCTATGATGGCGGGCTAGAGAGGGAGGCCTCATGAATGTAGCCAAGTTCAAGCTTTGGTTGGAATTGTATTGGGTTCACTTGGTCCTCGTCGTCATCATCCTAACCGCCATCATCCTCCCGCTCTGGTACCTGACGCGGCTTGAGGAAAGCGTCTCCCGCTACATCATCGGCTTCAGCGTGCTCTCCCTGCCCGCGAGCATTATCAGCTCGTTGATTTTCGTCTTCTTCCTGCATACCTTCCAGTCCGGGGGCCTGACCGGCATCAGCAAGAAGAAGGTCGACCCCACGCGGGTCAATATCAAATTCAGCGATGTCGTGGGCCTTGTCGAGCCCAAGCGTGAGGCGTGGGAGATCGTTCAGCTCATCAAGGACCGCGCTTTGTTGCGCAAGATCGGCGGCAAGATCATCCGCGGCATGGTCTTGGTCGGTCCTCCCGGCTGCGGCAAGACCTTGCTTGCAAAAGCCATCGCCACCGAGGCCGGGGTGCCGTTTCTGACCACGGCCGCTTCCGAGTTCATCGAGATTTTCGTCGGCACCGGCGCTGCGCGCGTGCGCAAGATCTTCCGCCGTGCGCGGCTCTACGCTCAGGCCCACGGCGTCTGCATCCTGTTTATTGATGAGATCGAGGTCATCGGCCAGAAGCGGAGTTTCGGCGGCATTGGCGACGGCAAGGCCGAGTCAAACAGCACCCTCAACCAGCTTTTAGTCGAGATGGACGGCCTCAATGAGACCGACGCCGACGTGGTCGTCATCGCCGCGACCAATGCCAGCCTTGACATTCTTGATGAGGCGCTTGTCCGCCCCGGACGCCTTGACCGCATGATCCGCGTGGATCTGCCCAACCTCAAGGAGCGCCTGGAGATCTTCGAGTACTACGCCAAGAAGCTCAAGACCGATCCCGCTATCGACCTCGCCCGCCTGGCGCGCAAGACCGTGCGCTACTCGCCGGCCTCTATCGAGAACGTCCTCAAGGAAGCGGCTCTGATCGCCACCCGGGAGCGCCGCGAAATTATTTCCTATAAAGATTGCGTGGCCGCTCTTGACCGCATCGAGCTCGGCATAGCGCATCGCGTGAGCATGACGGCCAAGGAGCGCGAAATGACGGCCTTTCATGAGGCCGGCCACCTTGTGCAGATGTATCTTGAGCACCCGACCCGCGACGTCTTCAAGGCCTCGATCATCGAGCGCGGCGGCGTGCTCGGCATCGTTCATTCGGTGCCACGCGGCGAGATTATTCTCGATGACTCGGCTTCCCTGTATGCCAACATCAAGGTTTCCCTCGGCGGCTTTATGGCTGAGAAGATCAAGTACGGGGTCACGACCGAGGGTGTCGGCTCTGACTTCACCAACGCGATGCGCCACGCGCACTGGATGGTCTGGTCCATCGGCATGGGTGAAAGCGGCTATGTCGGCAATTACGCGACGATGCCGTGGAACCACATCTCCGAGGATGTCAAGCGGAGCCTCAATTCCGACACCAACAAGATCCTGCGCGACGCTCTGACGGAGGTTGAGAAGACTTTGCGCGCCGAGTGGCCCATCGTCGAGCGCTTCGCCGGGGAACTCCTCAAGCGGGAGGAGCTCGATTACGACGAGATTGTGGATATATTCAAGGAATACGGCAAACAGCCGCGGCCGCTGCTCGAGTCCGTTTCCTGAAGCTTCCCAAGTAAAAATTCGGTAACGAGCGGGCCGTTCCTTGACAAAAAATGGAGTGGAGGGTACACTCAGATAGGCCTATGAATGTCACCTTGAGTCAGCTTCCGCCGCGTTATGCGATCTCACCCGCGGACGATCCTTTTAAGAAGTACTGGTGGGCAATCCTGATGGGGATTGTTTTCACGGCCCTGTGGCTGCTCACCCCCCTTCTGGGCGAGAAATCCATCGGCTCGACTGCAATCGGCGCGGGCAAGCCCGCGATGGATGAGAATGTCGAGCAAAATCTGAGCGTTGCCGCCACGGACGACGGCGGCGCTTTGTCGATGAACGGTGCGGGCTCCGCGAAGAAGGATGAGGGCCGGACCGGGTCATCTCTCTATCAAGCGCCGCTGGAGAGTTCGTCCGCCGCGACGAAAAGCGCGGCGCCCCTGGGCGCTGCTTCGGGCTCGACCTTGGCGGGCGCGCTGAAGCAAGTCAGCGAAAGCGGCGGCTGGAATGAAAAGCCGCAGAAAGGCTTCAGCGCGCCAAAACTTGCGGGCGGTTCGCTCTCGGGCATCAATGCCGCAAGCGGAGGCCGGTCCGGCTCGGCGTCCGGCACGAACGCCTTCGGCTCAAAAAATGCCACTGTCGGCTTCGAGAGCGCGAAGGGCCTTGCCGGCGGCAATGGCGAGGATGCCGTGGCCGGCCGCGATTCCAGGGGCGTGGTGGCGCTCAGGGCCGCCTCGGCGCAGGCAGCGCTTGCGACTCGCAGCGCCAGCGGCGACGACGCGCGAAGCTCTTTGAGCAAGATCTTTGACGGCGCCAAGGGCGGCAAGGCCATCGGCGGCAACAGCGCATTATTGCCGGGCGGCTACGCGGCGCTCGATGTTGCTCCGGTCAATCTTAAGCTCAACGACCCAAAGCTCAACGATATGAAGATTACGCCGCCCCCGACGGTTGACGCCGGCGCGGAGTCGAAGGATAACGACATTGCCAAACAGATCGCCATGCAAGTATTAAGCGGCATCATCGGCAACGCTATCGGCGGTCCGTTCGGATCAATTGTCGTCAATTCGGTTATGCAGGCCATCGAACAGGAGAAGGCTCAGGCGCGCGAGCAGAAAAGCAGGCAGGAGATGGAAGCCGCCGTGCGGCGGGCAGGATTTTAATTAGCGATACTTTTTTAAGACGCACCGGAGGACTTTATGGACCCAAAAATAAAGATGCCCGAGATCAAGGCCGACGTCAACAAGGTTGATGACGACAAGAAGAAAATGCCGGGTCTTCTTGGCCTTTGGGGAGGCGGCGGAAGCGGTGCTGCTGGAGGTCTCGGCGGTTTGGGAGCGGGCGTTGCGGGCGGAGGCGGCTTGCTCGCCACCAAGGCGGGGATGCTCGCCCTCATAGTGATGGGCTCGGCGGCGGCCGGCGGTATCGGTTTGGCGGGCTATAAAATATTCGGTCCTGGCGAGGCCGATCGAATCGGAGGCACTCTTTCCCTTTTCGCGCCAAAGCCGCAGACGCAGGGATCCGGCGAGAGCGCCCCCGTCAAAGCGGATGGCTCGTCTTCTTCCTTGGAGTACATGGCGCAGGCCGTGTCCAAGGAAAACGAGGCCGGCAACGCCGCTCAGACCGCGACGGACACGACATCCGGCGCTCCGGTCGCGGACACAGCGTCTATGGAAGCCGGAGCCCGCGCTGTTTCCGGCAGTGATGGCAGCTTGGGCGGAGGCGCTGTCGGCTCGATGGGACGGGGTTTGGCCAATGCGAAGAAGCTGGGCGCTTTATCCGGCGTCACCGGCGGCGCCTCGACTTCTGCGAGCGCGAGCACGGCCAAGTTTGGCGAGAATTCGGCGAACGCTTCGGCGCAGGGCGCGCTCAGCTCGTTTTCCAAAGGAGGGCCGGGGGCCAGGTCCTCCAGCGCGCGGGGCGTGGCCGGCCGCAGCGGACGGCGAGCGGCCGATGATGCTCAGCGGGTCATGGTGGATCAGGGCGGCGGGAAGGCCGCATCGAGCTTTGGGGCCGGGAAAACTTACGATGGCGCGGCGGCTGTATCCGGCGACAATATCGGTTCTGAGAGCGGTGCCATCGGCATGAATGGCGTCGGCGTGGGCGGCACGGAGCTCACTGCGAAGACGTTGACTGCAAATGCGCTCCGGGTGCCCAATGAGCAGCCGCTGCCGCCTCCCAAGACGACGGATGTAGAAACGGAGTTGGGAAAGCTCGTTGAAAAAATAGCGATTCTAGGAATATTGGCTACGGCCCTTTATTTTGCCGCGAAGGCGATAACAGTGTCTGGGCCTTGGACTATGGGGACAGTTATGATCATGGGGGGGATCCTTATAGGCATTGGTATTGCCATATGCGAGTACGCCGCAAGGATCATTAAGGGCACAGGCGCGGAGCCCGGACAGCCGCTGCAGGGCTACTTGTCTGCGATCGGTGGTTTGTTTGCTATTTGGCGAGGTTTCGGATTGATGAAGGGAGCTTGGGATGCTGCAAGCGTTGCTAAACAGGGAGCGGCAGAAGCTGTTCCTAAGAATCAATCCAAAGATTTTTTTGACAGAAGCAAGAAACTACTTGTCACGGATTCCAGCATAGACGTTCCACCGGCCGATCTGGGGAATCCAGTACAACTGGATAATAGCAGCCTAACCATTTCACAGAATCAACCGCTCAATCCGGGGAATACGGAACTGCATAGTAATCTCTAGGGAATGAAGTTCCACCGCCTCAACTTGAGTCCGGCAGCAGTTCGTTGAATGACGTAGGATGAAGCGAGACCCAGTTCGTGGGTAAAGAAATCCACGGTCGCAATTTACTCCCAAGCTTTGATTAAGGCAGGAACGGCAGTGAGGGCCTTCAGTATAAAGGGCATAAGATCAATATTTACATCCGAATCCGGAAAACTGCTGTGGCGTTTCTCTTGTTTTAGAGTAAAAAAACAGTAATTAGCGGCAATTCCCTTGACAAGAATCGAAGCCGAATCTACACTGCTTAGGTGCGGCAATGACGGTTTCTGAGGTCGTTCTTGGGACCCCGAGTTTTTAATGGAGCCAGATATGGAAACGAAACAAGACTCATGGATCTCCGACGCTCCAAATTTTAAGCTCGCTCGCGTCGGCGAAGACCGAAAAAAACGCAGGGGCGGCGCTTTTTATTTTCTTCGCAGCGCGGGCCCGCGCGGCGTTTGGAGCGGCGCTACCGGCGGCAGCGGCGCCGCCGTCAATGCTGCGGTCAATGCCGTCGGCATGGCGTTCTCCAAGTCGATGATGTCGATTTTGGTGACCGCCGGAATCGGTTCTGCCGCCATGTATATGGGAGGGCGAAGCGCTCCGGGTGCCAGTTCCGAGGCGCCGACAAAGCCTGCTATTTTCTCAGAAAAAAGAGAGATTGTGATCGAAGGAGATACCTCCAACCTCCCGTCCACTTCCAACTCTATTCCCAATTCGCTCGGTTACATTTCCGGAAGAAGCGACGGCCTGACGCCGGATGAGCGCGCCCGGAAAGAAGCTGAGGCGGCTACGGCGAGGGAGGCCCAGAGCCGCGCCGATGAAGCGGCGGCGAAGAAGTCCGCGGCGGACGACGCCGCGGCAGGCGACGCCGTAGCCAAGCCGGATGTGGGGGCGCTGTTGGCGTCGGCTCAGGTTGACGGCAAGGGCAATGCCTTTAGCGCAAAATTCGGCGCGCTCAGCTCGAGCTTGGGCGCGGGTTCTTCCCTGTCCGGCGGCGCGGGCATGTCCGGCGGCATGAACCGCCAATTCGGCGCGTCGGGGTCGCTCGGCAAAGGCCTCGGCGGCCAGTTGTCCGCGTCGCCCAGGCAGGCGCGGCCGACCTCCTCCAAAGTGGGGCGAGCGGTCGCCAAGAAGAGCAACATAAAAGGCGTCGCGCGCAGGCAGTTGGAGAATGTGGTCATTTTTTCGCAGAAAGCGATAAAGACGAGCGGCGATACTGTTAAGTACACGGCGACGTCCTCTTTTGAAGATAATACGGCTGGTGGCGAGGTGATCACCGGTCTCGGAATCAGCAAGGGGGTTAA
>CAZGVK010000006.1:0-2769 GCA_964529095.1 uncultured Elusimicrobia bacterium | reverse complement strand
AGGCCCAATTCAGCCGTTTCGTCCGCGCGGCCCAGCGCGACGGGGGGCAAGGCCGGGATTGAGTGGGTTTCGATACCCGGCGGGAGCTTCATGATGGGATCGGATGGCGGAGAGCCTGACGAGAAGCCGGTCCACCGGGTGAGCGTGAAAGCGTTCCAGATGGCAAAAACCTTGGTGACGAACAGGCAATACAAGGCCTGCGTGGACGCCGAAGCCTGCACGGCCACGCCAGACCAGAATACAAGCTCTATCATGGACCACCCGGTTAACGATGTTAATTGGAACCAAGCCAAGACTTTCTCGGAATGGGTGGGTGGAAGGTTGCCCAGCGAAGCGGAATGGGAGTACGCGGCGCGCAGCGCGGGCAAGGATTACAAGTATCCCTGGGGCAATGAGGCCGCGACCTGCGAGCGGGCCGATATTTTCGGTTGCGGCCAGATGTCGTCGGTGTGCGCAAAGCCCGCGGGCAACACGCGGCAGGGCTTATGCGACATGGCCGGCAATTCTTCGGCATGGGTTCAGGATAGGCATCACAGCTCGTACAGTGGAGCGCCGACCAATGGGAGCGCGTGGGAAGATCCTGAGGAAGATGATGAGAGCGACGACCGTGTTATTCGTGGCGGCAACTGGAACAGCGCCGCAGCGGACGTCCGGTCCGCATCTCGCAGATACGCCGGAGCGGCCGACACCGACATCTTCTTCATTGGGTTCCGCCCTGCCCGTTGAGCTCACGCCCATCGGCCTGATGCCCCAAGTCCAAGGACTTGGGGCCTGGGCCGAAAGGAGAACGTCCGTAGCCCAGGTCCCCAAAGCCGGCGCGGCGCTCATGCGCTAACCCCAATTCCGGCTGATGGGACCGAGCAGTCGGGAAAGCGCCCCTTGAACATGGCGTTTAAACGGCCTATTCGAGAGGCACTTTGGCCGACTCCCCAAAAGCGGCCTGATTGCGGCCAAAAGCTCGACTCAGACTCTGCCGCGAGGCTGAAATAAGCTATTCGCCGTTTTCGGCTTTCTCTGCCGACGCGGCGGCTCGAGACTCCGTCGCGTCGGGAAAGTGCCTCTTGAACTGCACGTAGGAACGGCATGTTCGGAGGCACCGCTGGTCATCTCCCCAAACCGGGCCTGAATCGGCCGAATCGGCCGATTCAGCCTTTCCCAGGCGGCCAAATCGGGCTATTCGGTCCTTTGGGGAGTCCGACCGTCGCGCGAGCCTTGGACGCGCGCCGGTTCTTGGGGTATCCTCCCGTGTGCGGACAGTGATCTCCGGTCAAAGTGGTCTCAAATTACTTTAGAGGTCCGGCCAGGCCGACCCTAGTTCAGGGCAATGGGATGCTCGCCAGAACTGGTCGGCCGGCGGCAAGGACTCCGGCGCGCTGGGTTATTGACAGAAACCGGGGATGGGGATATCCTTCCCTGTAAACGGAGGCGGATGGCCAAATGATGAAACCCACCATTTTTTTCGCGCTGGCGTCGATTTCCCTGCTTTCGGGCTGCGCCACACCTCCGGTTAAACAGGACCCCTTCGCCAATATTGATCTGAATGCCCCAGGCGACGTCGCTAATTCAAACAAGGACCTCTTCAAAGGATTGGCCTTGGGGGTCATCATCTCGGACAATACCAAGAAGGCCATCGATTACAATGGCAGAAGAGCGCGGATGGGTGCCTCCGAGTACAGCCAGTTGTTTGAGGATCCGATCTCCACTTTTCAAAGGAGTTTCAAGAGAGTGGTCAAAGTGCAGAACATCGCCGAGGCTAAGGCAGCCGGTTGCGATTTGATAGCCGTGTTGGATGTCTACTTGAATATAGTCAACTTGGCCTTTAAGAAAAACGTCGTGAACGTTGGAGCGGACTTCCTGACCTTAGAGAACCAGCAGATCGACCGGATCGCTTTGGAGGTTGGCAAGAAGCCCAGCGACTTCCCGGGCTTCATTGCGCTCATGAAGATGACCGCTGCTGCGAAATCGGAAATCGCTGAGGCTCGGGAGAAGTTTGAGGCAGCAATGTTCTCAGCGCGAAAGCTTGGCGATTTCGCCGCCGGCAAGCCTGCGCCGGCTCCCGGGGGGGGCGCTGGTCCTGCCCGCGTCGCAGCCACGGCGGAGCCTACCGCGCCCAAGAGGTACCATTCGGATGTCGATACGCCCAGGTATCGGGCTGAAGAAAACGCGCGGAATTTCGCCTTTGTCATCGGCATCGAGAAATATGAGAACCTGCCGGTGGCGGAATTCGCGGAGCGCGACGCGACTGCAGTCCGTGACCATCTCCTTGCGTTGGGCTATCCCCAACGCAACATCATCCATCTGACCGGCTCGAAGGCGGGGAAGTCGGGCATCGAAAAATACCTTGAGACTTGGCTGCCGCTCAATGTCAAAGAAGACTCGCGCGTCTTCGTCCACTTCTCGGGCCACGGCGCTCCCGACGCGGAGACGGGTCAGGCCTACCTGGTTCCCTGGGACGGCGACGCTAAATTCCTAAAGAACACGGGTTACCCGATCAAGCGGTTTTACGAGAAGCTCAACGCCCTTAGAGCTAAGGAAGTGATTCTCGCCATGGATGCTTGCTTCTCCGGCGTGGGCGGACGCTCCGTGCTTGCCAAGGGGGCAAGGCCCCTGGTCGCTAAGGTGGATGCGGGGCTGGGATCAGGAAAGCTCATCGCTCTGGCCGCGGCCGGGAACGACGAGATAACCTCCGCCGAGGAAAGCCAAGGCCATGGTCTATTCACCTACTATCTCCTGAAGGGCTTAAACGAGAAAGGGATCAACACGACCGCG
>CAZGVK010000005.1:0-10513 GCA_964529095.1 uncultured Elusimicrobia bacterium | reverse complement strand
CGCTTCGGCCGCGGCCGGCGCGCGCTTCATGTTTCCCAACGTGATCTATGAGCCGTCGCAGAAATTTAACGCGGGTCCCGCCGCAGGCTACGATCAAGGAGTCTCCACCAAGTGGCTCAATGAGCAGCGCGTCTGGATCGTGCGCACGCCAAGGGGCTTTTACGCGATGTGGGCGCGCTGCACCCATCTTGGCTGTACGCCGAATTGGTGGGGCGACCAAAATCGCTTTAAGTGTCCCTGTCATGGCTCAAACTACACGCTTGGCGGCGATGTGATCGCGGGCCCAGCGCCCATGCCGCTATGGCGCGCGAAGGTCGAATTGGCGCCGACGGGCGACCTGATCGTCGACAAGGCCGTCTTGGAGAACAAGCCCGACAAGCGTGAGCAAGCGCCCTATTTCGCGGACTACGTGTCGGCCTGAGGACAGTGAACATGCCCACTTTAGACCTTGAGAAGATCAAGAAAGAGATCGTTGACTCGCAGATCTGGCGCTCCGTGTTTCGCGGCGGCCTCTGGAAGGACACGCCGCGCGACCGCGCGGGACACATCATCGGCAACGTCTGGCTCCATCTTCATCCCGTCAAGGTTCGTCCGAGAGCGTTGAAGTGGGCCTATACCTGGGGCATGGGGGGGATCTCTTTCGCCCTTTATCTGGGGCTTACCGTGACCGGTGTGGCGCTGATGTTCTACTACCGCCCCACGATCGGCCTCGCCTACCAAGATATAAAGGACTTGGAGTTTGCCGTGACGCTCGGCATGTTCCTGCGCAACGCTCATCGCTGGGCCGCGCAGGCGATGATTGTTGCCGTCATCGCGCATATGGTGCGGGTGTTTTTGACCGGCGCCTATAAAAAGCCGCGCGAGTTTAACTGGGGCGTCGGCGTCCTCCTTCTGACCTTGACTTTGTTCCTCTCGTTTACCGGCTACCTCCTGCCCTGGGACCAGCTCGCGATTTGGGCCGTCACCGTGGGCACGAACATGGCCGGGGCCACGCCTATCCTCGGCAACGAGGGGCCGCTCGGTTCGCTTCTGGGCATGCGCATCAACAATGACGTGCGCTTCACCTTGCTCGGCGGGACCATGGTCGGCGAGAATACGCTCCTGCGCTTTTATGTGATGCATTGCGTCGCGGTCCCTCTTGTCGTCGGCATCCTGTTGATCCTCCATTTCTGGCGCATTCGCAAAGACAGCTTCTCGGCGGCGCCCTACGCGGCCAATGAGGAGAAAATTGACGTGTGGCCGCATCTCGTCAAGCGCGAGTACATCGGTGCCGCCGGCACCACGTTATTCATCATGATCTGGTCCATTCTTCAGAACGCGCCTCTTGAGGCGATCGCCAACCCGAATGTCACCACCAATCCTTCAAAAGCGCCCTGGTACTTCGTCGGCCTGCAGGAGTTGCTCGTGTATTTCGATCCTTGGATCGCCGGCGTGGTGATGCCCGGCCTGATCATCGTGGGCTTGATTGCGATCCCCTACATTGACACCAATCCCAAGGGCATCGGCTACTACGCCTGGAAGGAACGCCCTTTCGCCAACACCTTGTTTATGCTCGGCGTGACGATGTGGTTCGCGCTGATTTACATTGGCTACTCTTTGCGCGGGCCGAACTACGCGTGGTACTGGCCCTGGGAATCGTGGTACATGATCAAGGCGGCGGCACCCGCGACCTGGAGCGTATTCGGGCCGGTGATTGCGAACTGCGCCTGGGCGGGCAAGGCGCTCCAGCCGGGGCAGGCGAGCTGCGTGGCGATGTTGCCGATTTGGGCGGGCATAACGTTGCTCGGTGTTGTGGCCGCAGGCTGGATGCTTTTGCCGAAACTGATCCAGCGGGAGATCAACGGGAAGAAGCTGATGGGGGGCTTTCTCGCGGCCGTGGCAGCACTTGCCTCTGGCGGCATCATCATGGGCAAGATGGGCGCCACGGAAGGGGCGTTCCTGCTGTTTTTTCTGGGCGCGTCATTTTATTTCGGCTTTGTTCTTCCGCAGCGGCACATCCGCGCGCTCGATTGGCCTCGCTACCTGGTGACCATGGTTCTGGTCATCAGCACGATGAGCGTGCTTCTTAAAATGTGCGCTCGTCTTACGTTTAACATCAAATATATACTGACGATTCCCTCGATCAGCATGAACATCTGACATGAGCTATCGAAAAGCCTTTATCATCTCGAACGCCTTGATGCTGGCGGCCTTCATCTGGGCCTTCGTCAAGGACTTCCGCGCGGAGTGGCGCCCCTATCAGGCGAAGTATTATCAGATGTCCGCGGATGTCTTGGATAAAAAGGCGGCAGTTGAGACGGACGCGAAGAAGGCTTTGGACCTCAAGTCTGAAGCCCGGAAAATGCGCCGCTCGCCGCTGGAAATAAAGCAGATCATTGCAGGCGACCTCCGTCGTTTCGACCGCTGCGTGACCTGCCATGTGGGCATGGACGAGTACTCAAATCCCACGCTCAAGAATGATTTCACGGAGAATCCCTATAAGTCTCATCCACAGGTGGACTCCGCTCTTGTGAAGGCGCACCCGTTCACTAAATTCGGCTGCACCGCGTGCCATTCCGGCCAGGGCTTGGCGACGCAAGCGGCACCCGCGCACGGCTGGGTCAAGCATTGGGAAAAACCGATGCTCAAGGGCGTTCACATCCAGGGCGCCTGCGTGAAATGCCACGGCGATTTTGAGACCCTCAAGGGCGCTGAAGTTGCGGCACATGGCCGCAAACTATTCAATCAGCATGGCTGCCAGGGCTGCCATGCGATCAATGGCTGGGGCGGCGTCGTCTCGGTTGATCTCGGAGACATCGCCGACAAGCCTTTTGAGCGCATCGCGGGTTATAACTTCAAGCACGTCAAGATTGACGGCAAGGAGTTGCCCAATGAGCATCATGACAGCCGCTGGAATATCCAAAACTGGATCAAAGGCCACCTGGTCAATGATCCGGCGATGGTCACGCCGAACGATCCCTTCGCTCAGCTCAACGCCGAGCCGATTCCGCCCTCGGGCATGCCCGACTTCACCAAGGAGTTGAGTCTTGATGAGGCGGACGCGATAGTGGCCTATCTCTCGGGCATGACCAAGGAAGAGATTATTCCGTATCGCTATCATGTTCCCGCCCCGCCCGCAAAGGCATCGGCGCTTGCAGGCATTGCGCATGGAAACCAGGTCTTTGCAAAGTACGGCTGCCAGGGCTGCCACGGCATCGAGGCAAAACAGGGCCGCCGCCGCTTCAACGCGGCGGGCGACGGCCAGAAGGAATATGATGAAAATATGCCCGAGGCGGAACAATTGGCACAGATGAACCTCGGCGCTGAGCCGACCTTGCCAAAACTCGTCGGCACTTATACGCATGCCGAGCTCGTTCGTAAAATCGAGACGGGCGTGCCCGCGGACGATGCCAAAAAGTGGAGCGCCAAGGGGCCGACGCCGATGGTGTACATGCCCGCGTGGAAAAGCAAAATATCGAAGAAGGAGTTGGACGACCTGGCAGCATGGCTTCTGAGTGTTGCCGTGAAGGATGACAGCGGCTTTTGATCAGAGGATAAGGGGGAATAATATGAACAGGAAACCGGCCTTGCTCGTCGTCGCGGCCTTGCTCGTCGTGGTGTTCGTCCCAATGACGCGCGCCGCTGAGATGAGCGAGCAAGAGAAGGCTCTTGCCAATCCCTACCCGAATGATTTCGGGCCGGCGATTTTGCCCGAGGCTGTCCTTAACAGCTATCCGGCCAATATCCGATTGGGCTATGAGAAGCTTCTCAGCCCCAAGAACGGCTGCGCTCAGTGCCACTCGGCCGCGCGTCCGCTCAACAGCCACTTCGTCGAACCTGAGGGCGGTCTGGATGTCGCCAAGCAGGATGCGGCTCTGGCTAAGCTGAAGAAGGACCAGGCGCAACTATTTACAGAAAGATCCACGTGGCGGGTGGAAACTAAAATCTGGAGCCGTTTTGTCATTCGCATGATGAACAAACCCGGCTGCAATCTGCAGAAGACCGACGCCAAGGCCATCTACGAGTTCTTGTGCTACGATTCGCTCAAGCGCAAGACCGGGGCCAATGCGACGAAATGGGCGGCGCACCGCAAGGGCCTCGTTGATCAGCTCAAGAAGAAAAATATTAAGCGCTACAACGAGCTAAAGGCAGCGAAGGATTTGTAGCGCTTGAGCGCCGTCCTGCTCGTCTACGGCTACGCGCCGAGCGGGCACTCCTCAGCGGCGTTCGCAATTGAAAAGGCCGGCCGAAAGGCGGGCCTTTCTTTTTCGCGCCTCGAGATCGCCGTGGATGAATATCCGATTCTGGGACAATGTCTCGCACGCGGCTACCACGCCCTGGTGCGGGGGGCCCCCGGCCTCTATGGCGCTCTTTATCGCAGCCGTTGGACGCAGAAACTTTTTCAAGCCGCGCGCGGAGCCTACCTCGGTTTGGGCGGCGTCCGGCGTTTGCGCGAGGCCGTGCGTCGCGTGGGCGCTGCCGTCGTCGTCTGCCCTCAAGCTACGGTTGCCTCGGTGCTCAGCGAAGCGCGCCGGCGCGGTGATCTTGATGTTCCCGTGATCTCCGTCCTCACCGACTACCACGTCCATTCGTGCCGGGCCGATCCGCCGGCGGATATAATCATCGCGCCGGATGAGACGGCCGGCGTCGAGCTGGTCCGCCTCGGCGTGCCCCGCGCGCGAGTCCGCGTCTTCGGCATACCGATTGACGTAGCTTTCAGCGCGACACGCCCACGAGAAGAAGCGCGTCGACTGCTCAAGCTGCCGTTATTCGGCCACGTCGTTCTCCTGACGGGGGGCGGCAAGGGATTGGGGGATATAACGGGCATGGCCACCGCCTTGTTTTCAGCCGTGCCGCGGGCGCAACTGCTCATCCTCTGCGGCACCAACGAGTCCCTGCGGTCAAGCCTGTCGGCGCGCTTAGACGCCCGACTGCGTGTTTTCGGGCCGCAGCCGCCGAGCGTCGTAGCACTTCTGATGGCCGCTTCCGACATTCATCTCGGCAAGCCGGGAGGGCTCACGACGGCTGAGAGTCTCGCCATGGGATTACCTTTGGTCATAGGCGGTCCGTGTTCGGGCCAAGAGGAGGCCAATGCCCGGCATCTGCTGGCAAAGGCGGCGGCGCTGCGCGCTGAAACTCCGAGAGAGGCGGCCAGTCTTGTCGCCGAACTTCTTCACTCGCCGGATCGCTTGGCGCGGCTGCGCGCGCGCGCCAGCAATGCTGGAATTCCCGATTCCGCCGCCAAGATTGTCGCTGAGATAGCCGCGTGTTTCTCATTCCCGAGCAAAGGCGTCCGCCCGTTAAGCAAAAACTGAAATAGCGAGAGCGCCGGGAAATGTTCTAGAGTCCCCTCTCCCATGCCCCGTAAGATATTGGTTGTCGATGACGACAAGGCCATCCTCGCCTTGGTGCGCAAGTACCTGACGAGCTTGGGCTATGCCGTCGTCGTCACCGACAACGGTTCCGAAGCCCTGATGCTCGTGCGCGAGTCGCGCCCCGATGTGATTCTCGTCGACTCCGACATGCCCGGTCTCGACGGCCATACGGTGTGCCGTGTCCTTAAAAAAGAAGCCGTCACTCAGTCAATTCCGGTGATGATCATGTCGGGTGCGCGCACAGCTGACGCCGATGTCTTGTCGGGCTTCTCCGGCGGCGCCGACGATTATGTGATGAAGCCGTTCTCGTTGCCCGTGCTCGCGGCGCGCCTGGAAGCGCTCCTCCGCCGTTCTAAAACAAGCATGCTGTTGAAAACGAACCTTGAGAAGTCGGGCATCGCGCTCGATGCTTCCGGACGCACCGTCAAGATCGAGGGCAAGGATGTCGCCTTAACTCGCAAGGAGTTCGACTTGCTGGCGGTTCTTTTGGAGCAGTCAGGGCGCGCGCTCAGTATCGCCTACCTGCTCGAAACGGTCTGGGGCTACGACCCCGCCGACTACAACGACCCGGGCACCGTCGAGGTTCATATTTCCCACCTGCGCAAGAAAATCGGACCTAAACTCGCCGCGCACATCACCAACATCACCGGCCACGGCTACAAATTCGAGGAGTAGCCCCTCCATGCATAGGAGTTGGAGACATGGCGCAGTCAACCCGCTATGCATGAGCCCCTAAGGCATAAGCCGGAATTAAGCGCCGGTTAAATATTTTCACTGCCGACGCGGCTACTCTGCTGTATGCGCAAGGCCGTGATTTTGGTCACCCCGTGAATATTCACGTTGCCGGCCGCTTGCGGCTCACGCGCCGACGGCTTCAAAGCGCGGGTCATCCTGACCGAAGGATCTATCGCCCGACTTCCGTGATCATGGGAGGATGGAATTTAGCGCAGGTCAAGGAGAGGGCCCCGCGCACGATCATGGTTGTTGACGACGATCTTTCGGTTCAGCGGGTTCTTGCGCGTGTTCTGGCCCGGCCCTTGTGGACGATCATCACCGCCGGCGATGGGATCGAAGCGCTCGCCCTGGCCTCTCAGAGAAAGCCTGACTTAATCCTCCTTGATGTGACTATGCCCCGCAAGAACGGCTGGGAAGTCCTTGGCGAGTTGCGGAGCCGTCCCGGCACGCGCATGATCCCGGTCATTATGCTGACTGCCGCCGGGGCCGTCGCCGACAAGGTCGGCGCCCTCAAACTCGGCACCGACGAGTACATGACAAAACCATTCGCCGCGACGGAGCTTTTGGCGCGCGTGGAGGGACTGCTTCTGCGTCATCATTTGCTCCTGTCGGCAAATCCCTTGACGGGCCTGCCCGGCAATCCCGCTATCGCGGCGGAAGTATCACGACATCTCCAAGAAAAAACGCCGTTTGCGTTTTTCTACATCGACATTGATCGCTTCAAGAACTTTAATGACTTATACGGCTTCGCCAAAGGAGATCGCTTGCTATTGAAGACCGCAGCACTCATCCGCAGGAGCTTTGGCGAGGGCTTCGTCGGGCATATCGGCGGCGATGATTTCGTCGCGATCAGCGATCTTGAGGAAGCGCCGTACGCGGCACAGCGTCTTGTCTGCCTGTTCGACGCATACGCGGCGGATTTCACGCAGCCGGCCCTCGGCCCCCGGCCCACATTGTCGATCGGCATCGTCACCACGGCAATGCGTCATTTTGCCAACTACGCCGAAGTGGCCAAGAACGCGGCCGAACTGAAAGCCGGCCTGAAAGCTGAAACCGGGAGAACTCTCAGCCGCTTCGCCTTCGACCGCCGTCGCCGGTAGGCGAAAGGCCTATAGGCTCATAGGTCCTTTGCCTGAACGCCATGGCCCCGAATGGCCTATATTAAATCCGCTCCTTTGGGTGCATAATAGCCGCTATCGACCATTGATGCGCCCTCCCATGAGACCCTCTCTATTAATTAGTTTTTTGCGTCGCGCCATCGCGGCGCTCGTCGCCGCATCCGTGGTCATGAGCGCTCCCGGGTTGCCTGCCTACGCGGCTGTTGGCCAGATGCTGGGGGGCGCGGGAAGGACGGGCCATTCTTCCGTGGGCGTCCGCGTCGTGCCTGGAAGCAAGGTCGGCCCGCAGCGTATTGGGCCAATGGATTTCGGCATTGATGTAAAAAAACTTTTCGTTGGGGGGTTGCCAAGACCATTAATACAAGCGCCTATGACGTCGGAGATTTTCGAGGAGTCGATTCTTGCTCAAGAGCAACATTCGCTCTCCACCGAATTGGGCGACGTTTCTGCGCCTGGCAATTCTGATGGTCACTCGACAACGCAAATAGAAGGGGGCCGGAATACAGCGCCGCGTAAGGACGAGAGCGTGGCATATCCCACGAGTGAGCGGCCCCTCGATCGACTGCTGCGCGCCGCCAAGGGGCTAGAGGAACATAATTTAACTAAGAACGGCAGTGTTCCGGACCTCAGAGAAAAAGCTGATTTCACCGCAGAACTCCGGGGCGTCTCAACTAATCTCGATAATATTGCGCCGACTGCAACAAGTATTTTCGTCAGATCAGGACCGTCGGCGTCTTTTGTTTCTTTGCCCGCGCCTGCGGCGCCATCTCCGGAATTTGCGACGAGCGCTCGCGGGCAGTTCCGGGCGGCTCTCGGCGCAGCGCCGGTGGCCATCCTTGCGTTCTTCGGCGGGAAATCCCTGTCCGGGGGCGTCCTGCTGCATTCCGCCGGCTGGCTTGCGCCGGCGGCCTGGCCGTTGCTCGGCATTGGCTTTATCTTCGCGTCCGGTGCTGTTGGCTACACGCTATTGGGCGCGCGCATCACGGCGGCGATGTTCCGGTATGTTTCTCGGCCCGCCCGCGTCGCGGATAAAGCTGCCGACGCAAAACCAGCGGAGCTTGCGCCTTGGCGCGAGCGTTTCGGGCAGGCTTTGCTCCTGCCCATTGCCTCGCCCGACAAGAACTCCTCAGCCATTCGCTTTCTGCCCAAGCAGGCGCGGGCCGTCATTGATGTGCATGAGCTAATCCACCGCTGGGGATTTGGAGAAATGCCCGCCTATGCCAGCCAGATCCTATTTTTCCCGCTCTATATCGCCCGGGAAATGCTCGCGGTCGTGCGCGCCAGCCTCTCGGGCATGCGCTCATTTTTTAAACTGGCGCGCGCGGTGATCCTTGGTGACGCCGATATGCAATTTCTGGTACGGCCGCATTGGATGCTGTTTATGGGCGTGGTGGGCTTTTCCGTTCTTGACACTCTCCTGAGCAACGGCATTTCCTTGATCGTCCGCCCTTTATTGGAGTTGGCGGGCCTGACAGTGCTGCCTCCCATGTTCTGGATCCTGTCGCTTGGCGTTATCGGCGGCTTTCTTGCCTATGTGGTCGTCGAATTGAACTTCAATATCAAAAGTGGAGCGCTCACTTTTCTGGGGGTGCGCGACTTCCGCTCGGCTTTCGTGGCCAACGTCCTGCGCCAACCGTTGGCTTTCTTTCATAAGGCCGAGCACAACCCTGCCTCCATATCGAACTGGACCAAGCAGAATATCGCGTACTTGGCGAACAAAAACATCGGTAATCGCAGGAACCTGCTTCATTTCTTCCTGAGTTTGGTGTTCAGCGTCGGCATCGGTCTTTGGCTCAGTCCCTCTTTTGCGATTCCCGCGATAGTCGTGATGGCCATCGCCGGAGCATTGAGCATTACAGCCGGGAAAATTATCGGAAAATTGAGCGAGAAGCACTCCGCGCTGAAAGCCGATATGCTGCGCTACTCAAAAGAGGTCTTTCAATTGTTGCCGCTGGTGCGCGTCTTCGGAGCGGAGCGGATGGAAGAGGCGCGATTTAAGGAGAAGGCGGATATTCTCGCGGAGAACGAGCGCGCTGTTCTGGGCAAGAAGGTGCGTCTTAATGCGGCCGTCGAACTTCTCACGAATCTGCCGATTTACCTGCTCTATGTCATCGGCGGCCTGGTGGCGGCGCACACCGCCGGCATCGCTATCACCATGCCCATCATCATCGGTCTGACCTTCGTCGCTCATGCCGTTCAATACACCGTCACGGGATTTTCCTCGATATACTTGACATTTCGAGAAGCGGATATGCGTTCCAAAAATGTGCGCCCCTTGATTTTGCGGGATCCCGAGCTCAAAGATGCGCCCAATGCTGTGCCCCTTGCCGGTGCTATCGGCATCCGCTTTGAGAACGTCGCCTTTGCCTATCCCGCGCAGAAGGGCAAGGAAGCAACGCGCGTTCTTGATGGCGTCAGCTTCGAAATTGCGGCCGGTGAGACGGTGGCCTTTGTCGGCGGAATCGGTTCCGGCAAGAGCACGGTGGCGGCCTTGGTCCAGCGTCTTTACGACGTCGATCAGGGGCGCGTGCTGATCAATGGGAAAGATGTCCGCGAGATAACGTCTGCGAGCCTGCATGCGCAGACAGCCCTTGCCGACCAGGCGAGCACCTTGTTCAAGGGGACGATACGCGAGAACTTGACTTACGGCAGTCCGGGCGTCAGTCCGGAGGCGGTCGAGGAGGCTGTCGGTCTCGCTCAGGCGAGCTTCCTCTTTAATAAACAGCATTTCCCCAAGGGGCTCGATACGGAGATTGGAGAGGACGGCGAAGGCCTTTCCGGCGGGGAGAGGCAGCGCCTGAGCCTTGCGCGCGCGCTTTTGCGTCGCTCGCCGCTGCTCATCCTCGACGAGGCGACCAAGGATCTCGACTATCTGACGGAGCGGCAAATACAAGATGCGCTCGATTCACTTGCTTACAAGCCGACGCGGATAGTCATCGCCCACCGTCTGACCACGGTCAAGAACGCCGATCGCATCTATGTCTTGTCGAAAGGACGCATAGTTGAGCAAGGCAATCACGCCGCATTGTTGAGCCAAAACGGCGTCTACGCGAACTTATGGAAACTCGGAGGCTACGACAAGGAGACTTCCGCGGCCGCGCAAATGACGGCCGCAGCCGGCGCTCTGGGATTTGCCGGGGGGATTTTGTTCGCGGGCAAGGTTCTTTTGGGTTCAAGTTGGGGATTTGCCATGCTTCCGGCCATTTTCCCCGGCCTGGCCGCCGCTGCGTTCCTGCTGACAGGCATTCATATTGCCGCAGCGATGGCTCAGGGTCGGAAGATGTCGGCAAAAATATTCCTCGATCC
>CAZGVK010000004.1:0-2861 GCA_964529095.1 uncultured Elusimicrobia bacterium | reverse complement strand
AGTACGGTTTTCTCAGAAAGTATCAAGTGAAGATTCGTCAGTATGTACTCCCCGGTGCAATGTCGGATGGTTGGGGACAAGCCGCACCAATTTAAGAGGACATATGAGCAAGTCAGAACGCTACTGTTTGCGAAAGTGCGGCGGAAAGGCTTATAACATTGAGGGCCAGGGGTGCCGCGGGTAGCGGCGCTGAAGCTCTTTCTTGACGGTCGCGTTAAATTCCGGCGAGTACGGCGGCAGCTGGTAAACTTCCAACCAATGTCGATTCGATTTAAACCATGACCATATCTCCTTTGCTTTGTGGTAGGACGCGTTGTCTTGCACAAGCAACGCGCCCTTTCTCCGGAATTTGTGTGCAATGTCTTCCAGAAATCCACCGTAGGTGTCTGCGTTGAACACAGTGTCGCGTTTGTACAAGAAGCGCGACGTGTAGACCGCGACCGCGCCAAAGATCTTGATGCTCTTTCGTTGCCCGGTCACCGGGACTTGCGGCTGGCATCCGATCCGCGCCCAGGTCGCGTGGAGAGTCGAGTCTTGCCGGAAGCTGGCCTCGTCTGTAAAGAGGAAGGCGGTCTCCGAGAGATTGAACTCGGACGAGACGCTGAGCCGCCACGTGTCGTCGCGCGGCTCATCGAGGAAGACGACGGCGGCGGGATTGCCGGCGAAGGCGTCGACGACGCAGACGGGCAGCCCCAAGCTGGCTAAGGAAACGGCGCGCCTTCGGCTGTGAGCAGACGCCGCTTTTGGGCGATGCCGCCGGTGCCGGAATAGCCGATCAGGCGGCCGTCGGCGCCGACGACGCGGTGGCAGGGCACGATCGGGACGAAGGGATTGCGTACGAGCGCCATGCCCACGGCGCGAGCCGCGCCGGGCTTGCCGATCCTGCGCGCGATCCAGCCGTAGGTGCGGACCTGCCCCTTGGGAATCTTCGCGCAGGCGTTCCAGACGGCTCGATGGAAAGGCGTGTGCGCCCTCATCTTCTCGACGATGGTCTTGGGAAGCTTCATGTCAGGTGAGCGGCATTGGTGCTAATCGGAGAGAACACTCTCCGCATCCCATTTCGCGGCGGCTTTGGGAGCGATAGCCCCGGCAATGGCGCCGATGCCTGCGCCAACAACTCCTGCCACCACAGCGGGCACAAAAAGAATGAAGAGTAGAATCGCGCCCGCTGCCGTGTATAGTCCCGAGTAGCCATTATCGCTTCGAGGACCGTCATAAGAGCGGCTCATGGCTCTTCCATAACCCTCTGACAGCAATGACACCGCCGGATAAAGAACTCCTCCCAAGCCAAGAATGGCGCCTTGTTGACCACCCCGGATGAAACCGTCCCCATGGCTGACAACTTCCAGCCCATCTCCATCAGGAGCGGGAACGGAGTTAACCGTCTTTCCTGTTGCCGGGGGGATGCTGCCTTGGAACCCCAGCGTTGGACGATCATCCTTTCTAGAATCCGCAGCCGGCACCGCCACGGTCTCGGAAACTGACGTCTCTCCGATACAGGGCGAAAGACTTCCCGCCCGGGCCGCTATTTCCAGGCAACGCTTGGCGGTTCCCGTTTCCGCACTGACTCCAAGCGAAGAGGATGCCGCAACCGCAAGCGATGGCAGCACCGAGATCATCAAGCCGACCAACAGTTGTTTTGTTTTGTTCATGGCTATAGTGTAACAGGAGGGGAGCGGGACCGCATGAGGCGTTAGACCCAGGCCGCGCCGCGATTAAGGCCTACGACTGAATCGGGACCATTGGCCTTCCTTAAGCTGCGGCTATGGCCTTAATGATGTCCGCCCTCGATGGTCTGAAGTCGCTTTGCGTTACCCGGTGTCCTTCCGGTAAGCGGGCGCATCTTCGACGAGACCGCGATGTTCGGCCTCGACATGGTGCGCGCTGTGAAAACTAAGGCAAGTCGGGCGCGAAGTCCGGCGATCAGCGTGGCGGCGCACGGGCGATGGTCTGGAGGTAATTCCATGGCATCCATTGCCCCGGCTGCTTCCGGACCTCTTTGGGATGGCGCTGGAGCTGTATGAGATAGTCGAAAAGATCCGTGTGGTTAAGATCGCAGGTGTGAATCAGGCTCATGTAGATGTCGCCCACGCGCGCACCGTTGTCCGTTTTGTAAAAGAGCGAGTTTTTTCTATGGAGAATCGCTTTCTTCAACGCCCTCTCGCAGATGTTGTTGTCCAACGGGGCACCCGCCTGCCTAAGAAAGAGCGTCAGCTTTTCCCAGTGTTTGAGCATGTAGCCGATGGCCTCGCCCAGCCCTGAGTTGGGCTCCACTTTCTTGTCGGCCAACTGCGCCTGCATCCAGGCGTGAAGCTTCTCCATCGCCGGGCCGCTTTTGTCCTGGTGAAATCTCAAGCGCTCGGCGGGCGACATCTTGCGCTTTTTGGCGATCGCGTCGTTCTTGTAAACCGCGGCAAGGACGCCGAGGATGTGCGCGCACTCGGGCGGGAAGTTCTCCGCCTGCTCGACGAACTGCCGGCGGCCGTGCGCCAGGCAGTGGGCCAGGATCGTTTTGAAATCCTTGGGGAGATTGCGCGAGAGTGCGTCGCACATCTGGATGGGGGAGCCCAGCCCCCTGCCGCGCTTGAGCAGCAGCGCCCTGAGATTTTCCCCGGCATTCCTGACGCCCGTGAAGAACAGCGCGATCTGGCGACCTTCGATCTTGCTGATGATTCCCGAGGTGAAGACGCCAGTGCGGTCGGGGTTCGGCGGCTCCCCGTCGCGCCCGTCAGCGGCTTTGGAGCGTTCCCGCAGAGACGCCTCTCGGCGCTTGCCCATCCACGCCAGGATCTTCATCGGCGTGTCGTCGTTGTGGAGAACCTCTCCCTGCGCCGCCTGCCGCCGCAATTCCTCGCAGGCCG
>CAZGVK010000003.1:0-12701 GCA_964529095.1 uncultured Elusimicrobia bacterium | reverse complement strand
CCTTTTCCTACAGCCTCAACGCTCGGCATCAGCGGCGGCGCGTAGCGCCGTCCGCTGCATGCCGTTGTTAGACGGTTCCCCACAGCGCCAGAACACCCACTGGTACTAACAGCGTCCATTGGGGCAGGCGTTTCCAACGTTGGTCCCACGACACCAATAGCGTGAGCAGCAGGAATACTCCACCAAACAACACGTAGTTGATGGCGATGAATCGCACGAGCGGTCGCATCCTGACAATATCATCCCCCGCGAACGCGGCGTAGATCAGCACGCCAGCGGAGGTAACTAGAAAAACCGTGACAATATGCCAGCAGGCATGGAGGGTCCGCTGTACGACGATGTCCATCTGAACCGTCAAGAACGGACGAACAACGGTCTTCTCACCGGCGAAGAGATGTACCAAAGCCGTGAAGCATGCCAGCAAACCTGATCCGAGTATCAGCCAATTCATCTTCCACCTCCGCTCACGTTGATCCGTCTAACTTATGATTGAGTCGGTCTGTCGAGTCTGGCTGGCAAGTAGCAACATGGTTGGATTGTAGATGAAAAATCGCGGCTTCGCCAGGGTGGGGCACAACGCGGAGGGGCGTTGGACCGCATTGGTTGTCGGCCTAGTCCAATTAGGGTAGCCCCGGCATAGTCCCATTAGGGTAGTGTGGATGCTTTCGTCATCCTTTCAACCCGAGCCGATCCGACGGACTCAGGACCCCTCGCCCCCCGCGATTAAACACGTGGGTGTAAATCATCGTCGTGGACACGTCCGAATGGCCCAGCAGCTCCTGCACGGTGCGGATGTCGTAGCCGTCTTCCATGAGGTGAGTCGCGAAGCTGTGGCGAAGCGTATGGCAGCCCGCAGGCTTGGCGATTTGGGCCTTGAGACGGGCGTCCCGAAAAGCTTTCTGCAGCACAGACTCGTGAAGGTGATGGCGCCGACGCATCCCCGTCTCGCGGTCGGTGTAATGGCTCGACGCCGGGAAAACCCACTGCCAGCCCCACTCCTTGTCGGCGTTGGGATATTTTCGGGAGAGAGCGTCGGGAAGCTCGACGCGGCCCAGGCCCTGCTTTAAGTCTTCCTGATACGTGGCCTCGACAACGGCGAGATGGCGGTGCAGGGGCTCGCTTAATCCCGAGGGCAAAGTCGTGTATCGATCCTTGCCTCCTTTCCCGGAGCGGACGACCAGTTGATTTTGAGCCCAGTCGAGATCATTGATCCGCAGGCGGCAGCATTCCATAAGCCGCAAGCCCGAGCCGTATAGGAGCATGGCCATCAGTCTGGGGACGCCGCAGATATGGCTGAGCACGAGGCGCACCTCCTCCCGGCTCAAGACGACCGGAAGGCGTTCGGTACGTTTGGCGCGGACCACGCCCTCGATGAGCGTCAGCTTGCGACCGAGGGCGTGCTGGAAGAAGAACAGGAGCGCGCTCAGCGCCTGATTTTGGGTCGAGGTGCTCACATGGCGATCCACGGCAAGGCCGGTCAGAAAGCGGCCGACGGACGCCTCATTGAGGGATTCGAGAGGCGCGCCGGACCGTTCCAGGAATCACCGGGTCCAGCCGATGTAGGACTCCTCGCTGCGGCGGCTGAGATGGCGGGCCCTCATCGCCGCGCGCAGACGCTCCAGCGGCGCGTCGAGAGGAACGGCCGGCGGCGCGGCCGTCTGCCGGAAGAGAGCGTCCAGGCGGGTCCGCATATCTGGCTCATCGGGCACGGACCAGCACTGCTCCGCCTTATGCCAGAGACGCCCTGGTACCGTTTTGATCTTGGCGACGCGCTCGGGGGCGTACGGGAAGAAGACAAAGAGGCGGCCGTTTTGGGGGCGTATGATGATGGAGGCCATGTCTATCATACGATTGATGCACCTGAAAAGTTCCTTGGCCCAGGCGCGGCCGCCCCGTGCGGCACGCGTCGGGCCGGAAGGAAGAAGGTCACCGCCGAGTCGGCCGCATAAGTTAATGATGCCGCATTCGACGGAAAACTGAGAAGGGTCCAAAGACTTATGCGGGAGGGGCTTTAAAGCACTGAGCAGCGATTTTCGCATCCTACTGAGCCAGGCGGGCGTCTATGCGGCGACGCACGGCGTCCCACTGGTCGCCCTCGGCGTGCTGCGCGGCAATCCCTTCGCCGACTCGTACCCGCGCTTTCCGCTTGAGCTGACCTTTTCCTGCCTGCACCCGCGCGGACTCAAGCCCTGCGGGCGCTACAGCAAGTGCGGCGAGACGCGCACGAAGTTGCGTTAGTATTCGCGCAAAAATAACTTCACATTTTCGTCTTCGATGGTCTGATGGTGTAATTCCAATTCCATTGAGGCATGACGCTATGGTAGCGATGAATGTTCAGAGCAGCAATATCCTCCTTTGACACTTTCAGTTTCAGCGGATAGTTTCCCTCCAGACGACAAGCTGTAACAGCAAGCCCCGTCTTGGTCTTTGTTGTTCGGATGTGGTTGAGGACGGTTTCGTGGCTGTCCAAAGGACGTCCCCTCCAGTTCTTGGTGATCATGCTGAAGAGCCTGTGCTCGATGGGATTCCACTTGGAGATTCCCGGCGGATAATGACAAACGGTGACGGTGAGCCCGAGTTGATCGCATAGTTTTTTCTGGATGTTATATTTCCATCCCCACTGGCGGCAGTTGTTACTGCCGCCGCTGTCAGCAAGAATGAGCAACTGGCGAGCGCCGGGATAGCGGTGGCTCTCATTCTGCCACCAGCACACCAAGGAATCGACGGCAAATGCGGCCGTATCGTGAGATGATCCCACGCAGACATGTCCGCGATTGGCCACTTGATCGTAGTTCCCGCGCGGTATCGCGCTCCCCGTCGAGTCGCGTTTGAAATCATGATCGTTGACTGCCCATGCCTTCTTGGAATAGGCGGCACCGGCGTCTTAGTGACCGGCGCCGGCGGCTTCATCGGCAGGCGTCTGGCTGTTCTCTTGGCCCAAGAACACGCGGTCCGTTGCTTGGTCCGCGACGTTGCTCGCGTGAAAGCCTTGCTTCCGGCCGCAGCCGAACTTGTTTTTGGCGACATGACCGACACGGCGTCTTTGAACGCGGCTGCAAAGAATTGCTCGGCGGTGGTGCATTTGGCCGCGCTCAAAAGCGATGAGCGGGACATTTACGCAGTCAATGTCGGCGGCGCGCGCAACTTGGTCGTCGCGTGTCAAACGATGGGCGTCAAGCGCATCATCAACGTCGGCAGCCAGGCCGCGCGCATGGGGCGTCGCGGCGACTACGGCGACACGAAGGCCCTGTCCGATGAGATTATCAACGCCTCAGGCCTTGAGGTGACCACCTTGCTGCCGAGCGTTGTCTATGGACCGAATGATCCGGGCGTGTTCGGCAAGCTCGCGCGCGTGACGTCGTCCGCCCCCTTCGTTCCCGTGATCGGCGACGGGCGGGCTCGCTATTATCCCGTGCACGTTGACGACGTGTGCGCGGTGATCGCCGGCTGTCTGCGCGAGTCTAAAACCATCGGCAAGAGCTACAGCGTCGGCGGCGTTGAGATGATTACGCTTGAAGGACTTATTGATTTTATCGGCGCTCATAAGGGCAGGAAGCCGATCAAGGTCCATCTCCCGGGTTGGGCGGCGCTTGTCATCGCGCATGTGCTAGCTCTTGTCTTTAAATCGCCGCCGCGCGAGCAGGCTCCAGAACAGCGGCAAAGTTAGACCGACCGAGATTCCGGTTGGGAACACTCATGGGCTGACCGCAAGCGCCTTGAGCAGAGTCAGCACACGAGTCGCACGAAGTTCCGCGTTCGCTCTGTCGAGGACATGCCCAGGAATATTTCCCACGAAACGATCGTTCGACAGGAGTTCATGGAACTTATCCGCCAGGTATGATCGAACGTCCGCAGGTGCGCTCTGGATTCGCTCTTTCAGATCGGGACAGCCATCGAGGACCGCAATGATATCCTCGATATCGGGACTGCCGTAAAAATCTTCCCTGCCTCTGTCCGAGAACGCCTCGAGCTTCGTTGCCAGCAGATACGGCGCAGTGAATATCTCGACTCTTTGACCGTCGGGCAGAACCGCAGTCTCCGTATTTGCCAGGCCGGACGGATACCAGCGGTTCGTGAAACCCAGGATCTTACCTTCCGTTGGCATGACATCAACCATGATCCCGCAGTAATCCCAACGGCAGACTGGACCTTTCCCGAGAAAGTTTTTGAAACCCAAGGAACGCAACTCCTCTTCAATGCCGTAATACTGTCCGCGGCTCGCCATTTCCACGACACAATCGACGTCGTCCGTGGGACGCGAAGCGGCGTCTTCCGGGTAAGTGACATAGAGATCGATGGTCGCGCCACCGACGAAAGCCACCTTTTCCTTGAGCCCGCGCAGGCCTTTGGCGACCACGGCCAACATCTCGAGATTCGGGGATTTATTTCGCATGAAGACGGGAGCGAATCTCCTCGGCGGCGATCATCCTTTCGCGCGCCCGCCCCACGCGGAGAGCGTCCACCAAGGCCAAAAGCTCGTGCAGGCGCGGGTCCTTTCGGGCGGCCTCCGGAGCCCACTCGCAGAGAGGCGAGACGGCCTGTCCGCGGAGACTACCGTCAGGATGTGGCCAGACATATTGGTCATCCGCACCGGAGACGATCTTCTTGGCCAAAGGTTGAGCAGAATGAGACGTAGGAATCCCGCGGCAAAGCATGCCGATTTCAGCCGGGAACACATATTTGAGCCCATGGAGCAGAAATTCCTCCAGGGCCGACTTGATCAGTTTTTTCTTCGAAGCGTCGATCAGGCTCGCGCGCTTGGCGCGCTCAAGCGCCATGCTCACCTCGGACTGGGAGAGCCCAAGCTCCACGGCAAGATCGACCATTCGCCACTCCCTCCCCTCGGAAGCCAATAGTTTGAGAAGGATGAGAATATCTTGCGCCTTGATGCCTTGTTGGGCCCGCTGCGCCGAATAGCTCCCGTTTCTCATGCCCCAAGTATGGCAGACTATATCTCATATTGCAAATCGCGATATGAGATATATTGCGATTCAGAACGCTGACAGGAATTCGACAGGGATACCGCCGCCTTTTGCGGGCGCTCCCATGGCCGACTTTTTACCGGAGAATCAGTTCTTGTCTTTAAATCGCCGCCGCTTTCGCGCAGCAACGTCCTCGGCGCTCTGCAAAGCGTTCCCGATGCGGACTATGTCGAAATATTCGCGGTGCTCGGCCTTAAACCCCGCGCTCTTGCCGATGGCATGAAAGCGAGTCTCTGCGCCTAGCTTTTGTCCGATCGCCACAGGCGTATCTGCCCGGCAATAGACGTGTAGAGCCTTTCCGACAGCGTGGCGTTTAGGGGCCAGTGAATTGCCCGCGTAATTTTCGACTGGACTCACGACATTCCTCTTTGGTAGCCTCAGTGGCATGGAAAGCTTCCAACGCATCCAGGGCCGCGATTTGCGCGAGTCTGACCTCGCAGCAATCCGTTCTCTGATCGCCGCAAACCCCGGCTGGCATCGGACCCGCCTATCGGTTGAACGCAACGTTAAGCCGCCGACGCTATAAGGAATTCTAGCCAGCTTCGAAGCACAAGTCACCACATTGGCGGCGGTCGGCTTCAACGCTTGGTTAGACGGTTCATGCAATCTCAAGATGCCGAAACCGGAGCATCGAACATGAAAAAATCAGTAACGATACCCGTCACCTGCTTATATTTACGAATGAGAACCAAAGTGACAATGAGGTTGATTGCTGGAATGAACGCGACGACCGCCAGTCCTATGGTGCTGGAGAGGCCATAGCCTAGGGCTCTGGCGAAGCGATAGGTCAAGACCATAAACCATATTGTCAAGCAAAAGCTAATTAGGCCGAATGCAACGAAGAATATTGGGGACTTTTCCGAGTTCAGGAAATGCGAGAGCGGATTCGCAAAAAACAGGATGTAAAATAGGTAGAGATATTTGCTCTTCGATTTCCGAAGTTCGCCGAAAGAATCCATCAGTTGCCCCATAGCACCCCCTCCCTGCCCCTGTCCCGTATCCGTCTAACGCCGAGGATCTGCCGCCGCCGCTTCAAATATCCACCCAAACGAAGCGGCCGGCCGCTCGACCCAATGGTTAGGCGACGCGCCTGTATAAATCTCGAGGACAATCGCGGAGATTAAAACACTCATCGGACGAGGCGAAGGCCGAGAGACGAAGACCGAACATCATCGCTATTTGGTGCCGAAATATTTCTCCACGTCACGTGATAGTAGTCCTGCTGCGCCCAGTAACTCCCCCGGATGACACGAAAACTGAGACCCTTATCCAGGCGGGCGCTCCCATCGGTTGGCGCACCGACATAGGTGTTCTTGTACAAGTCCTTCGTCCACTGCTGGGTGTTCCCGACCATGTCGCATAGCCCCTGAGCAGTGTTGCCTTTCGGTTTTGAGCATACCGGCGATGGCTCACTTTTACCGCACCCTGCAATCCCGCCCTTTGGATGGATAACCGCGCGCGTGCAGTCGGGCTCCTCGTTGCCCCAAGGGTATGTCTGCTCCTTGCCGGCGCTCCGCGCCGCGTACTCCCACTGCGCTTCAGTAGGGATGAAGCCGCCCGCCCACTCAGCGAACCCGTCGGCCGCTACCACGCTCATGCACACTGCCGGCTGGTCGTCGCGGTCCGAGCGCTCCTTCTCGGGGTGGATGAGGCCAAGCTTGGTGCAGTCCGGGTCGAGCGGCTCACACTTGCCTGCGGCCACGCAGGCCTTCCATTGCTTGTTTGTTACCACGGACTTGGACATCTCGAAGGGCTTTAATGTGACCTTGTGCGCCGGCCCTTCCATATCACCCGCGTCGGACCCCATCATGAAACTGCCTCCAGGGATCTTGACCCATTTGATGCCCGCAGGATTCTGGGCCGCCTTCGCCGGGGCGGCTTGCGCGGCCTGCTGCCACGCGAGCAACGGTATGAGCAATAAGACATGGTTCATGATGGGCCTCCTCGAGTAATTGGAATTATTTCCGGTCGCCGTGCATTCAATTCTGCTTTTTCAGAAATTATCCGCTTCCTGAATCTTGTATCAACGAGGTCAAAACTTCGGAACAACCTTTATGCGTTCGCCTAACGCTGAGGATCTGCCGCCGCGGCTATATCAGTCCATCCAAACGAGGCCGCGGTCGGCAGAATCCGATGGTTAGGCAGCCCAGTTCATGCGCAGCGTTCTGTGGTGCGTTGCGCAGTCCCTTAGATAAAGGTTCATCAAGCTCTGATACGGCAATCCGGCCTGCCCCGCAATCCGACGGAAGTACTCAATCGTCGGCTCATCCAGCCGGATTGTAATCTGCTTTTTCAGTGCCTTTGCGTAAGGATTCTTTGTCGATTTTGAAAAGTCGTATTCCTTTTTCATCGGATGCGCCCCCAATATAAGGCCTGTTCTTTCTTTGTAGCACGACGGGCCGAAATTAGCCGTATCTCCGAATCGGCCTCACGGTGGCAATGACACACAACGAGAATTCGAGGATTTGAGCTCATTCCCAGGAGCAGAAATCGCTGCTCATCTCCATAATGCTCAGGATCGGCAATGAATCTCGCATTCTCATCGTAAAAAACGCTCTGCGCTTCCTCAAATGTTATCCCGTGTTTCTGTCTGTTCGTTTTCGCTTTCGTGGGGTCCCATTGGAAGTGCGGTGCCATACTACAGTATAACTGCAATGTAAGTTAAATTCAAGTGGTTGTTGGTGCTTGAATGGCTGCCTAACGTGCTGGTGAGCGGCGCGGGCCGCAGATCCAACAGGAAACGGTGCGCCGTATCACCGCGTCCGCCTCGACCAGCGTGTTAGGTGCTGGCCATATGCCCTGACGCGTCACGCCAGCACACGCAACTGCATGACAATGGTAGGCACACTATTACCATGAAATGGCTACCGATGTGATGCCCAATACTGCAAGAGCGATTGGGGCGATCCAAAAATGCCAAAAGGAGTCGATGTAAGCTATACCGGGGTTGGACTGACTGTAGAGTACTTTGACGCTTGCACCAACAATTAGGCGTTTGGGGAAATTGCCTGAACTTGAAACAAACCGGCGAAGGGTGCCTTCTGAATCTTTAAATTCAACTACAGGCACATATCCGACACCCTCTTCTGTTGTACGCGTTTCGTGGCCAAGTATCGTTCCAGTTGCGGAAACGCCGTTCATCCAAACGGCAAACCGGCGGAACGTCAAGACTACTGCAAACACAATCGATGCAATACCTATCAGAGCGAAGTAAGTTTTCATTGTGGGCATCTAACGCCGAGGATCTGCCGCCGCGGCTATGGGAACTCCTTCAAGCCGCAGGCGGCAGAATCCGATGGTTAGGGCGAAGACTTGTGCCTGCTCCCCGTCTCCGTTATTCGCGATAAGCACACCTCGTCTGTGAGCTTCTTGCAACGTTGAAATCTGTCAGACGTCGTGTCACCTTTGTTTCGATCACTGCGCCAATGCTCCCTTCTTCATCCTCAGGCTTCACATATTTCGGGCAGTTGCGGACGTTAGCTTTACCGGTTTCCAGCCAGTACGTCATCTCCGTCCCTTTGATTTCCACCGGATCTTCATAGGGGGCATTCAAGACCATTTTCCGCTTTGCCATATTCCAAAAAAGCAGGCGACGGCCATGATTCCCAGTCCCACTATCAAGAATTAGCAAGTCCCCACTCAATCCGAGAAAGTATTCAGCCCACTGATTTTTAATCTCAAGATCACCGGGCGCTGCCTGATACTTGCAGGCTAAGATCACGTCTGGTGCTGTCTTGTACTTGATAAGAAAGTCGGTCCCACCAGACGGGCGCTCAATCACAAAATATTTAGATGTTTCGTGGCATTTAATTTCACGCGAGAATGCCGATGTGCTCCCGAGAATCGCTAATACCAGGGCTGCCAATGGCTTTTTCATTTTTCGCTTTGAGCCCTAACGCCGAGGATGACCAGCGGCGGCTATTAGTCTATTCCTCACCGAGCCGCCGTCCGCTCTATCCGATGGTTAGACGCCTCTGCCGGAAAGCAAATCGACATATGCCTCTTTGATCAGCCGTCCCTTCTCAACTTCAAGCTTAGTCATCAAAATATGCGCTTCTCGGATGCCTACCTCTGAAGATTCGCCATCCTCAAGCACAACTTCGAGCTCCATAAAATCCCCGAGCCCTTTGACTCTATCAAGATGAACACGGGTTCGTCCGACAATGAAGAGAGTTCGATGTTTTTCCACTCTTCCCGCCTGCCCATAAGCCAAAGACAAGGCCTCACGTAACGTCTCTGGCGTAGCTGTAGGTGAACGAATATAGAAAGACTCTTTAGGGCCCTGCTGGTTCGCCCGGCGATAAAAGATCAGTTCGCCTTCTTTGCTCGAGAATGCCCGAAGCTTGAGACGTCCCGAGGTGCAATGAAAGAAGGTGTCATCTTGGATTATTTCGATCGGACCTTTGTCGGCGATGGCGGCTGCTCTTGGAACAAGCGCTTCCACACTGTCGATACGAGTCTTTATTTCTATATTCTTAGGCATAGTTTCGTGCGTCTAACGCTGCCGCTGAGCCGCGTCGGCTATTGGGCGCTCCTCTGCTTGGCCGGCGGCGGCACAAGCGCTTGGTTAGGCCTTCGCCAGAGGATCGCAACAAATCCCCACAAGACGATGAGTAAAAAGAGATTGGGGACGACCCCGTTTTCGCCCCAGTACCGATTGTCTGGATAGTCTGTATTGAGCAACATTTGCCCCAAGTTATCGTTGAACTGATTCCATCCGAAGTGCAAGCCAAGCGGGAACCATCCAGACTGGAATACAAAGAATGAAGTAGCCAACAACATTCCCCCAAGAAAGAGGCCCGGCGCAGCCTTCCACAGGACGATTGCGGGGTTTAGCGCGTGCATCAGAACAAAAAGAGAACTGGCGAAAACACAAACAGTGAGAGGCGAAAGGTGCTTGGCCATGTAGTTCATGGGAAGCCCGCGGAACCATAGTTCTTCCCAGCAAACAATCAAAAATGTGGCCAGCAATCCAATCACTTGCACCGGCACCGCGGGATGAGAGGGTATGCCCTGGCCTGTCGCTGCGAGCATCAAAAGCGGGCCAAGCGACAATAAAAATCCCAAGAACGTTCCCAAGAGCAGGTGATGCAGCTTTCTCCAAGACCAATATGTCCGGACCTCGGAAGTCAATTGGAAAACCAAAACCCATGCTGCATTGTAGACCAAGAATAGTGTGACCAATACCACGCCGGGGCTAACGGAAATCAGCGCCGCCAGGCTGCCTCCACCTATGACAATGAGGAGGCCAGCCAGAAGCATCGCACCTCCGACAAGAAATGGACGCGCTCTCAAATTGAGAATCTCCATAGGCCTAACGCCGAGGATGAGCGGCGGCGGCTATCAAGATTTCCGCATTGGCCGCCGTCCGCTCTACCCGCTGGTTCGGCAGGCCTGTCCCCGCCGATGATATTCAGTCGTTTTACCTCGCGAGAAAGGGCTTTGTCCTTGCTCCAGAGCTTTGCGCGGGCGAGTCTTGCCGACGCGATTAAGTGAACGTCCACGGAGCCGAGGCCCGTGCCGTGCAGGCGCTCATCTGCTATTAATTCGAGCACCTCCGCATGTTCCGCCACTGGCACCATTGGAAGAGAATGGAGAAGGTTCAGGGTCTCCTTCCGCTGGGGCAGATTTCCGCAGGCGATTTCTTCGATCACGAAGGGATGGATCAGGACAGACCCTTCATTTAACAACGAAACCAGCTCATGATCGGTTTCTCGAAGGTGGTCGGCCCACACAGATGTGTCTACGAGGATCATCGGCGCCTGCGGCCTGCCCGAAAGCGGGGGGCCGAGCCGCCGAGCGCCGCAAGACGCTCCCGGGCTTTCTTTTCGATAAGCGCCTCGAGACCGGCATGCACCAGGGCTGTTTTTTCATGAATGCCGGTCAATCCAACCGCCCGCTTTAAAACGTCGTCTTTAATAATCAGCGTTGTTCTCATGCATGCTAGTATGCATGATTAATATGCATCTGTCAAGTGCTCTTGAATTGCCGGCGCTGCCTAACGCAACGCTCTGCCGCGCGCGCTACAGGAACTCCCTAAAAAGCGCGCGTCGGCAGAAGCGCTTGGTTAGAGGGCGCCACGGCATTCTTACTTCTCCTGCACCAACATCGGCATGGCCAAGAATGCAGAAACAGGTGGGCTATCCAGGCGATCATGGCCCTTGCCCTTAAGAATTTCCACCGTTTCAGTTTTCATTCTGGACGCGGCTTGGAAAATGTTCCCGTACCGAGTATAGCGATCACGCCAAAACCTCTTGTGCTCTTGCATCTCGCGGCCCATCGCTTGAACCAACTCTTCCGTTTCTCCGATGACTTGTCGGATGGAACCCTTGAAGCGAGTGCCTTGAATATAGACCATAAGGTCCTTTAGCTTTTGTTCGACCTTCCCTGGTGATAACTTGGCGTTGTTCAGCTCAATCAAGGTGTTGCGAAGCATATCTGCCAGATGCACAGCGCCGTATGGATGAACAAATGAAACCACGGACCGCACAAGAAAACCGCGTGCGCTCTTTGGGAGAGCAAACGTGACCACCACCCCGTAGTCAGCTCGCCGAGTGACCATGTCCTTCTTAACCTGCTTCAAGAAGTTGTTAGACCATTTGTCCGTCTTCTTGCATTCATAGAGTATGGCGCCGATGACCTTGGCGCTCTGGGTGACCGAGTGCAGAATGTCGCCGCCTTTCCCAAACTGTTGAATGGAATCCTCTTTGAACCGGTTCTTCAACTCCGCAAGCAGCACTTTCTCGAAATTCAATCCCTCGGCCTGCTGGGTCAAGCCCTTTCGAATCTGCTCATGCAGCTCCTTAACTTGCCCGCTCAGGTGCTCTATCTTCGTATCCTTCGCCCCCACAGTTCTCAAGACTCGTTCGTTGGCCTGCCTGATCTGCGCCTTACCTTTTTCAGCGGCAGCGCTGACAGCCTGCCGAATCTGAACTCGGAAATCTCGACGCATCTTGGCAGTATCTTTTTCAGCTTTGCGGCTGGCCGCCTTATTTTGAGCAATTTGTGCCCGCAACTGTCTTTCCTGTGCCCGCGCATTGCGCTCTGCCTTTCGTTCTCCTCGTTGTTCGGCGCCCCGCGCTTCCTTCCGGAGTTTTTCAAGAGAGACTAACAACCTTCCCCTATCAACTGCGGCCTGCTTTTCACGCCGCTCCGCTGCAGCTATCCGCGTTTCCATCGACCTCGTCAATTTTGAGATACGACGATCCGCAGCGGTGGCAGTTGATTTTCTAATGGTGTCCAACTGACGCTTAAACTGTAGCGCGAGCTTAGCCTTAAAAATCTTGGCTTCCTGTTTCGCCTTGGCTACCTCTGCGAGCTTGATTTTTAAACTCGCCTTGAAACGTTCTTGCTCTTTCCAGACTCCGATAACATCGAGATACCGGGACTCCGAGAGCTTTGAATGACATAGTGGACATTCTTTAATCTGATTGCTCATTTGTTACCCCCGACATCTGCGATATCTGCCCAAGACTTTTAATGTCCCTCTAACGCGGAGGGTTTGCCGCCGCGGCTATATCAATCCAACCAAACGAGGCCGCGGTCGGCAACACCCAATGGTTCGACGGAGGACAGGTACCGATTCCGCCGTTCGCCGTGCTTGGCCACCAACGAGGCCTAAACGCTCCAGTGCTCATTTCGAAACCGGTGCCTCCGCGAGTGCTTCCGCAATGCCGTTCAAACTCTTTGCTTTTGCCGTTAACTGGGCTTCTGCCGTCG
>CAZGVK010000002.1:0-21716 GCA_964529095.1 uncultured Elusimicrobia bacterium | reverse complement strand
AGCGGCAAGTTGCTGCCTGCGGAAGCCGAACAAACGACGCATCCCGAGCGTCGGTTACACCCTATCGGCATGCTCGCTCTTCGGGCCTTGCCAGACGGGTGCCTCGCCGCCATGAATTCACTCATTTATTTCGTTACGCTTTCTTGGACGGAGAAAGGTCTGTCAATGGGACCTGCCTTTTGCGCGACGAGTTTGGGGATCACTTTTACCCGGTACGGTCTACAACGGCTGCGCCAGCGGCGGCAATACCCTGCGCGACACGACAAAATAATGATTTATGCTCAACCCTCTCAGGCCATCTCTCGGGAGGAAGGACTTCCCTCAGGTGTACACGTGTACACCTGCTCGTATGTGCCGGAGACCTCTGAGCAAACAGCCGGCCTCAAGCAGTCCTCGACGGAGAAGGTTTTCAAAAATCTCTTGCGGATTATTTAAACCCGATGCAGCCTCGCGCCATGGAGAAGCATTGGCTGCCAATCAGCTGTGAAGCGGCCTGAACCCGCAAAATATTTTTTAAAAATTTAGAAAAAACCGGCGGTTTGCTCAAAGGTCTGAAATAAGAGCTTGACAACCGGCGCCAATTGAGTATACTCATTGTAGACACTCAGGAGGCCTTTCAATGACGACAACCGTTCAAAAATGGGGGAACAGCTTGGCCCTAAGGATACCGAGCTCTCTCGCCAAGGACGTCCATCTTCATCGGGGATCGGAAGTTGAGGTCGCCATTGTAGAAGGCGCAATGGTGATCAAGCCAAAAGGTCGGCGCAAATATTCTCTGCGCCAACTGCTGAAAGGAATCACGAAGGCGAATATTCACAAAGAGCAGGATTGGGGCGGCCCGGTAGGGCGAGAAGCCTGGTGACTTCGGGTCCTTATTGTCCGAAACGCGGAGATGTCGTCTGGCTCAACTTTGTTCCGCAGACCGGTCGTGAGCAGGCGGGGCGCCGACCGGCGCTAACGCTCTCGCACGAGACTTACAACCGAAAAGTTGGGCTCGGGATTTTTTGCCCAATCACAAGTCAAGTGAAGGGCTATCCCTTTGAGGTGGCAATCCCAGAGGGTCACAAAGTTTCGGGCGCCATTTTTTCAGATCACATGAAAAGCATGGATTGGTCGGCCCGCAAATCGGAGTTTTGCTGCCGGATTCCGGAGACGGTCTTAACTGACGTCTTAGAAAAGTTTCGGGCGCTCTTGGGAATCTAGTTGCGCCTAACCGTCATTGCTCCTAAGTTAATTTTGCGAGCTTCTGACCGCCGCTAATAGGGGCCAGCGACTTTCCACGCTTTCTCCCTCGAACGAAATATTTTCTGCGACGATACCCTTCCGGAGGCGACCGTCACCCCGGCAAGCGGCGGCTATCAGGATTTCTCCTTAATATTTGCCGCCGTCCGCTCTAGCCGATGTTAGGCATTTTTCTTTGCGACCAGAGGGTATTCTTCCGGATGCTCAAGGGAATTGATATCTAAATCAACATCCAAGTCCGGCCAGTAGAGGTGGCAACGATGCAGAAGTTTGACATTGTAGACTGCGGAAATCTTGGCATCCTTAAACCATGGGTGGTCCTTAAAGGACAGGAGAAACTCTCGTCCCTTGGAGTATAACCAAACGCCATGTGGGGAGATATCCTGGACCTCAACCTGCGAAGTGTTTTTTCCAAGCACGGATGATTTCATCTTGTGTCCTTTCCACCACTTCCTGCAATTGTCTTACGGCTCGCGCCAAAAGCCTATAGTTGTCGCATAGAGACACCGTCGGCTCCAGCCAAAACTTCGCCTCTCCCTCTGAAGAAGAAACATGCACATGCATTCGCTTTTCCTCACGGGAGAAAAAGAAAAATCGAAACTCTTATAACGAAAAACAGTCGGACTCATCGATTAATTATTATACCAGCAATTCGACAGCTGGACCGGAGGAACGATATACCTAAAGGAATGAAGACTAGACCAAATGCCGGTCACTGAATGAGTTCCCATTCGAACGTCAGAATATTCGACTTCGCCGCGAGGGTTTCGAATCGGGATTGATCGCGCCTCGGCGTTTGGGTTGCCGGCACAACTTGCGCACTCCGTATCGATATTCGTTGCTCCTATAGGTATATAGTTTTTTTAAAATCATGACTATATAAACTAAAAATCGTCCCTTGATAAATCCTCGGGAAGGGGCTACCCTTGTGCCCATGAGTTCGGTTACATCGGAAAGCAGGCAACCTTCTCATCATTGGTTTTTGACGGAGCCACGAGAATGATCCCAATCCCCTACGCCGATGAGAACCCCTCTCCCAGCGACCACGAACAAATCGTAGCGCTCATCCTTCTCAATTCAGCGGCAATGGCATTCTCTTCCCACATCGTTTTCGATGCCTGGGGGTTTATACCCGCGAATCCCGATTGGTACCGCTGGTTGACCTCGCAATTTCTGCACGCAGACGTTTTTCATCTGTTGGGAAATGTGTGGGCTCTGTGGATTTTTGGAGATCAAGTCGCCGCACGCATGGGCCGGGGATTTCTACCGTTTTATCTAGCCGGGGGGGCGTCCGCCAACCTCCTGCATATGGTCCTAAACCGTGGCTCCAGCATCCCAGCCATCGGTGCCAGCGGGGCGATCTGTGCTGTCATCGGTGCCTATTGCACTCTTTATCCCCGAGGAAGGATCAAATGCTTTACCCTTACCTTCAGGGGAGATACCCCAATGGTGAATAGAACCTCATGGATCATTTGCAGCATTAGCGCCTTCTGTTTTGGTGTCATTTATATAGGCTTTCAGTTTTTCGGTCTATGGACGGGAGGAAGTGCTATAGCCTATGGCGCTCACATTGGAGGACTTTTTTTTGGCGTCGCCGTCGCGTCCGTTTTTCCTCACATCCCTGATGAAAATGAAATCGGCCTCTCGGGCCCAGCCGGCAGCAGGCCCGCCGCGCGGGGAACAGCCGGCGAGATCGCCGCCGCCTTGGAGAATAATCAAGAGGAAGTCGCCATCCATCAATTTATCGCTCAGGTAAGGCAAGATCCTTACTTCGAACTGCCTGAATCTCCCCAGCTTCATATCGCCGACAAGCTGGCAGGGTTCGGATATCCCCATTTGGCTAAAACATCCCTTAATAAGTTTCTCTTACGCCATTCTTCCAGTGCCCTGGTGCCGCACGCCCACCTTCTGCTCGGTTATCTGGAGCAGGTATTTTTTAAAGATTTTGAGGCGGCGGCCCGGTCTTACATGCTCGCCACAGAACACCCAAAAATGTCCTCGGAACAGCGGCAGGATGCGCAAACCCGGCTTCAAAAAGTCCGGGACCTTTTGGACAAGACGACCTTCTATGAAGCAAATCCTAATGACAGCTGGAGCGTGCTGCTTGAGAGTTCCTCAACTCTTACGGAAACCCAGCGTAATGCCGTTGCCGCCATAGCCGAATGGGAAGAGCCGACGCAGCAAAAGATGGGTTTTTTGATGAGGAATGCAGAACAGTCTCGCGCCGTATCCACCGCCGAGCGCCTGGAGAAGGTCGACGTACATGTCGTCATCGTTCCCCACAGCCGGGTCATCACTTTGCCGGCGGCACAGCTCCACACGAGCTTGTCCAGCGATCTCAGCGGCATAAGCTTAAGCCGCGATGGACCCGCTCCCGTCACCGTAGCTTGGAAAGACTGCTTGCTCTTGGCTGTCTTCGGCCTGCCTTGGGCCGATGGCGTCAAGAGCCCCCTCGGGATATTTGAAATCGATTTTGAATCCATGCACACAATGGAAAACCACGCGGAAACGCCATTTTATTTAGACCAGACCTCCAATTATCAGATTAAGAAACAGAGGCTGCTCGAAGGCCGACTGTTGCCCTGCCTTGAGATCATCACGAACAATCCTCTGACTCGCCACCGCTGGATCGCGGCGGAACATCTTGAGTTTAGCGAGAAAGCGCTTTCCGATTTTTTCGACGCGGCTCAGGAGACGGTGCTCAATTCCGTCAACGTGCCAGTCAACGTCGGTGCCCAAGAAGTCTTTGCCAGAAAAATTCCAAGAGAATGTTTTTTTAAGGACTTAATCGAGGCCGACCTTTACTTGAACTGGCAGGTACAACTGGCCGCCTTAAAGAAACAGTCTGCCTACTCATAATTCTTAGGCATCGTCAGGGAATAACATTTACATCGTCAGTATCCTGGACCTCAACCTGCGAAGTGTTTTTTCCAAGCACGGATGATTTCATCTTGTCTCCTTCCCACCACTTCCTGCAATTGTCTTACGGCTCGCGCCGAAAGCCTATAGTTGTCGCATAGAGACACCGTCGGCTCCAGCCAAAACTTCGCCTCCTCTCTGAAGAAGAACCATGCGCGTGCATTCGCTTTTTCTCATGGGAGAAAAAGAAAAATCGAAACTCTTATAACGAAAAACAGCCGGACTCATCGATCAATTATTATACCAGCAATTCGACAGCTGGACCGGAGGAACGATATACCTAAAGGAATGAAGACTAGACCAAATGCCGGTCACTGAATGAGTTCCCATTCGAACGTCAGAATATCCGACTCTGCCGCGAGGGTTTCGAGCCGGGATTGATCGTGCCAGTTGTGCGAGCGCCGTCCTGCCGCAGTTGGGCTTAACGGGCCTTGCGACCCATAATCAGCATAGGCCTAAAATTTATTTCCGTGGGTCTTATGGCCCATGCAGCCAGCCGGGGACTGCGGCATACTAATGTAGCAGGATAAGAAATTCTAAATGTTTGGAGGCGGTTATGAAAACTAAAATAGTGATGTTGAGTCTGGGTCTTGCGATGACAACTTGGGTGCCAGTGGCTGTGGCGGGCCCTGTTGACAGAAGGCTCGCGGAGATAGCGTATTACAAAGGGGATTTTGTAAAGGTGTCTCAAGCCATAGCACAGGATCTTGTCACATACGAACCCTACTACCTTCTCAGCAGGCAGCTTTCGAATGCGTTGAAGGAGGACCTCCCGGTAGAAGACGATTGCCGCTTGAAATCAGTGACCGCCAAGGGCAAGTTGTCTCTGATGTATTTCGATGAATTGAGCAAACTGAAGGAGGCACGAAGAATGCGCTCGGCATTGGGTCGGTCCTACATGAATCAGATCCTCATGGAGAACTCGATGAAAAACTTTTCCAACAAGAACAAGTTTGATGAAATGTATGAGAATCTCAAAACCATCGCACAATCTGTGAGTGAGGCGAAAACAGATGTTCAAGCAGCGGACGCCGAGGTCATCTACAGTCAGATACGAATGCGGGTGTTGGAAGTTTTGTTAATCCGCAATTTCGATGCTCAAGAGGAGCCGGGGCATCAATACAAGGGATTGTGGGCAGTGGCTCCGGATATCTCGCTTGTTGATGTTAATGTTGATCTCTGTGGTATGTGGCTTGATCGCTGATCTTATCCGCGCAGGATTTTGAGGCGTTCTTCGGCGCGGAGGAATTCGTCTTCGGCTGAGGGGCCGACGATGGTGTAGTGGCCCATTTTCCTCCCGGCGCGCGCGTCCGACTTCCCATAGAGGTGCAGCGTGGCGCCGGGGATTTTTTCGAGCAAGGACCAATTCGGCTCGCCCGCATCCCAGAGGTCGCCGAGCAGGTTGACCATCGTGGCAGCGCCCGCGAGCAGGTGAGTTTCACCCAGGGGCAGGCCGCAAACCGCGCGCACGTGCTGTTCAAATTGAGAGGTGGCGCAGCCGCCAAGGGTGTAGTGGCCGCTGTTGTGTACCCGCGGAGCGATCTCGTTGATGAGCAGGGAATCGTCGCGCAGGAGAAACATCTCAACGGCCATCACGCCGACATGGCCCAGCGCTTGGGCAAGCCGCTGAGCGAGCTCTCGGGCTCGCTTCTCCACGTCGCATGTAATCCGGGCCGGCGCGCGGGTCGCCTGGAGGATGCCAGAGCGATGAATGTTCTCGGCGATCGGGTAGTGAGCGATCCGGCCGTCTCGGCCGCGCGCAAGGATCACGGAGATTTCGGCCTTGAAGTCGACTTTCTTTTCCCAGATGCAGGGTTCTTTCAGGATTTCGGAGGCCTGTGGCGCGTCGGCTTGACGCTCAAGGAGGCGCTGCCATTTTCCGTCGTAGCCGTGAGTGCGCCTCTTGATAATGACCGGATAGCGCTCCCCGTGCGTCGCCTCGCCGTAAGGCGTTTGCGGAAAGCCGTGTTGGGCGAGGAAATTCTTCTGGGTCAAACGGTCTTGGATAATGGCCAAGACGGCGGGGGAGGGAAAAAGCGGGCGAATTTTGGCGACCGTCTCCAAGACTTCGAGGGCAATGAGTTCCCATTCGAACGTCAGAATATCCGACTCCGCCGCGAGCTTGCGCGCTGTTGAGGCATCATCCAGGGCGCCGACGATAGGAACATCGACGACCTGCAGAGCGGGCGACAATGCTGATGAGTCGAGCGCCGCGGTGCGGTAGCCCATATTTTTTGCGGCGAGCGCGATCAGGCGCCCGAGTTGGCCTCCGCCGAGTATTCCGAGAGTTTTTCCGCGTGGCAGCGATTCCACTAAAGCGCGTCCTTGAGAACCGCGCGCGTCTGCGCGGCGCGAAACTTCTTGACGCGTTTGGCTAATGCGGGGTCGTTTAAGGCGAGGATCTGCGCCGCGAGATGCCCCGCGTTGGAGGCCCCCGCTGGACCGATGGCGAGCGTGGCAACGGCGACGCCGCGCGGCATCTGATTGATGGACAGCAAAGAGTCAAGGCCCTTCAGCGCGCTCGATTCGACGGGCACTCCGAGCACGGGCAAGCAGGTCATCGCCGCAGTCATGCCCGGCAGATGTGCCGCGCCTCCGGCGCCGGCGATGATGATCTTGAGGCCTCGCTTCTCGGCTGCGGCGGCGTAACGGAACAGTTTGAGGGGCGTGCGGTGGGCGGACACTATTTTGGCGTCGTAGGCCAGGCCGTAGAAATCGAGCACCTCGGCGGCGGCCTTCATCGTCGCCCAATCGGACTTGCTGCCCATGATGATGCCGACAAGCGGCCGGCGATTTGTTTTCATGCGGACGTCCTCCCAAGAATGTCGGCGGCGATATCATTTCTCCAGCGAAGCTCCGCTCCGGCGACACGGGGCACGACGGCGTACGCGCGCGCGCGCGCTGAGGCGAGATCGCGGCCGAGGCCGACGACATTCAGCACGCGTCCGCCCGCCGCGAACCAGCGCGGGCCTTTTTTCTTGGTGCCCGCGTGAAAGAGAAGAATGTCGTCGAGGCCGTCGGCAGACTCGGGAGTGATTTCAGCGCCCGGCTTTGGCGTCTCGGGGTAGCCCTCAGCCGCGATGACGACCGCAACGCTGGCGCCGGCGCGGGCCTTGAGAGTGTCGCCGTGCAGAGCGCCCTGCGCGCAGTCAAGACACAGCTTTAAAAAATCGGCGTCGAGAAGGGGGAGTACCGCCTGCGCCTCGGGATCGCCGAGGCGCGCATTGAATTCAAGGACCTTCGGGCCTTCGGGCGTCAGCATGAGGCCGGCGTACAGCACGCCGCGGTAGTCGAGGCCGTCGTGTGCCAGGCCTGCAAGCGCGCGATCGAAGATCGACGCGCGGATACTTGCAAGGAGCGCCGGCTCAATCGGCGCCGGGCACAGAGCGCCCATGCCGCCGGTGTTGGGGCCGAGGCCGCCTTCGAGAAGACGCTTGTGATCTTGGCTTGCCGGAAGCAAGGCGTATGACTTCCCGTCGAGCATGGCCATCATGGAGATTTCAGGGCCGGTCAAGAGCTCCTCGACGAGAAGAGCGCTGCCGGCGACGGTAGCCGCAATCGTTTTGACCGCCGCCTCCGCCTCCGGAAGGGAGGCGCAAACGATCACGCCCTTCCCAGCGGCAAGGCCGTCGGCCTTCACCACGCAGCGCCCGCCGAATTCGCGGACCGCGGACAGGGCTTTTGCGGCGTCGCCGACGCGCGCGCGCGCCGTCGGCAGGCCGTGGCGGAGCATGAAGTCTTTTGCAAAAGATTTGGAGGACTCGAGGCGAGCGGCAGCCCGGCCGGGCCCGAACACGGCAATGCCCGCAGCCCGGACCGCGTCGGCGACGCCGGCGGCAAGCGGCGCCTCGGGCCCGACGACGAGCAGATTGATTTGACGCTCCACGCAGAACGCGCTGACCGCCGTTGGGTCCAATGGATCGATATTGACGCATTGGGCTAAAGCGCCGATGCCGTCGGAGCCAGGGGCTGCCCAGAGCTTGGTGAGCCGTGGGCTTTTTGCCAACGCCCACGCCAGCGCGTGTTCCCTGCCCCCGGCGCCGAGAAGGAGGACCTTCATGTGACCTGGTAATCGGGAATGGGTGTGGGGTAGCGGCGCGTAAAGCATGCCGTGCACCAGCCTGATTCGTCGCCCTTGCCGACGGCGCGCTGCATTCCCGCGAGGCTCAGGTAATGGAGGCTGTCTACGCCTAGATACTTGCGTATTTCTTCGATGGAGTTCTCATTGGCGATGAGTTCGGAGGCGTAGGGCGTGTTGATGCCGTAGTAGCAGGGCGAAATGATCGGCGGCGAGGTGATGGCCATGTGGATCTCTTTTGCGCCGGCCTGGCGGAGAAGTTTGCAGATGCGCTTAGAGGTGGTGCCGCGCACGATTGAGTCATCAATGAGCGCCACACGCTTGCCGCGCAAGGTCTCGGGGACGGGGGCGAGCTTGAGCATCGCGGCTTTCTCGCGCAGCTCCTGGGTAGGCTTGATGAAGGTCCGGCTCACATAATGCGAGCGCATGAGGCCGATCTCAAAGGGCACGCCGCTTTCTTCGGAAAAGCCGAGCGCTGCCGGCATGCCGGAGTCGGGCACGGGCACGACGATGTCAGCCTTGAGGCCGATCATCTCGCGCGCGAGCGCTCGCCCAAGATCACGGCGCGCGGCCTGGACGCCGCGGTTGAAAATCATCGAGTCGGGGCGCGCAAAGTAGACCTGTTCGAAGATGCAGCGCGCGGGCGCGGGCACGGGCGCAAAGGGTTTGAGCGACTTGATCGTCGTTCCCTCGACGATGACCATCTCCCCGGGTTCAATCTCGCGAACTAATTCCGCGCCGATGAGGTTTAAGGCCGTCGTTTCGGAGGCGAAGATGTGGGCGTCGCCGATGCGGCCGAGGACGAGCGGGCGGAAGCCGTAGGGGTCGCGAACGGCGATGAGCTTGTCTATTGTCAGCAGGATCAGCGAGTAAGCGCCCGACACTTGGCGTAGGCTTGAGATCAGAGCGTCCTCGACCGGCCCCTCTTGTCGGGCAAGGAGATGGACGATGACTTCAGAGTCGGTCGTGGACTGGAAAATGGCGCCGAAGCTCTCGAGCGTGCGCTTGAGCTCTATCGCGTTGGTCAGGTTTCCGTTGTGGCCGATGGCGAGCATTCCGTGGCCGGTCTTGAAGACCAGGGGCTGAGCGTTGCGGAGCTGGCTAGAGCCGGTCGTCGCGTAGCGCACATGGCCGATCGCCACGCGTCCGGCAAGGGCGGCGACGCCGTCGGCGAACACCTCGGAGACGAGCCCCATGCCGATGCGCGTCTGGAATTCTCCATTCTTGACCGTCACGATGCCGGCGCTTTCCTGGCCGCGGTGCTGTAGAGAAAAAAGTCCGAGCTGCGTCAACTCAGCCGCGTCAGGACGTCCGGAGACAGCGAATATGCCGCACATGTTTAGAGTGTCAGTGCTTGAAGTGCCTGACCCCGGTGGAGACGAGCGCGACATTTCTCGTGTTGGCGGCATCGGCGGCGTCCTTGTCCTCGGAAGCGCCTCCGGGATGGATGACGGCGGAAACTCCCCCGTCGGCGGCGGCGAGCACATGTTCCGCGGTGAAAGCGCCGTCGGAGGCCAGGACGAGAGGGTCGCCGAGAGCTAAGATCGGATGGCGTTCGGCCGACTTGACGAGGGCCAGGCGCACCGCGTCGAGTCGCGAGGTCTGCCCCGAGCCGACGCCGATGACGGCGGTGCCTCGGGCGATAACGGCGGCGTGGGTGCGCGCGTGCATCGCGGTGTGCCAGGCCACGATCATGCCGCGCATCTCGCGGTCGCTGGGCGGGCGGCGTGAGGCGGTCTTGAACTCGCCCGTGAATGGGCGCTGGTCTCGATCCTGCACGAGCATTCCGCCGGCGACCGCGCGCAGGTCGAGTTCGTGCGCGGAGATGAGTTTTGAGGGCAAGGTGACCAGACGAATGTCTTTCTTGGTTTTGAGGAGTTGCAGCGCCTGAGAGGAGAAGGCGGGCGCTGCGATGCAGGAGACGAATTCCTCCGCGAAGAATTCAGCGGCGGCGGCATCGACCTCGCTGTTGACCGCGGCAGTGCCGCGAAAGCAGCCCCGAGGGTCGCCCGCATAGGCTCGGCGGGCGACCTTGGCGAGTTCTTCGCCGCAGGCAAGGCCGGCGGGTATGCCGTGCTTGACGATGGCGCAGGCGGGCTCGGAGAACGCGTTGACGAGTTCCCAGGCGGTCTCGAGATCGAGGTAGTGACCGTAAACGAGAGGGCGTCCGAGGTGGAGTTTGGCGGCATTAAGGCCCCACGGACGGGCGCCGGATAAAGTGTAAAAAGCCCCCGCCTGGTGCGGATTCTCGCCGTAGCGCAGGTCGGCTGATTTTTTGAGAGCGATGACGACTTCGTCGGGAAATTCCTCCCACTGGCCGCCGAGATATTGCGCGACGGTGGAATCGTAGTAGGCGGAGTAATGGAAAGCTTTCGCGGCCAGAATTTGGCGCCGGTCGGGCAGCATGCGGTCGTAGGCCTTGAGCGTGTCGATGGCCTGCTGGTAATCATCAGGATCGCAGAGGACGATCACTTGCTTGAAATTCCGCGCGGCCGCGCGCAAGAGGGCCGGGCCCACGGGGTCCACATAGGAAAGCACTTCGTCCTGGCTCAGAGCGGGATCGGCGGTCGCTTCGGAGATGGGGTAGAGGTTGACCGCGACAAGGTCGACACCCGGCGTCAGGTCGGCGATCGCCGCGATCAACTTCGGGTGCAAGAGTCCGAGCGCGTCGGCGGGCAGGCGTTCACCCAAAAATTCGGAGATCGATTTGTGCGCGGCGCCTGCCTGGCGCAAGGCCGTCGACGTGGGGCCCGTGGCAACGAGTTCAAAACCGAGCCCGATCAAAGCGGTGGCGAATTCAATGACGCCGGTGCGGTCGGCGACATGAAGCAACGCGACGCGCGCGCGGTCCCGCTCTTTTGGGGTCGTCTGAAGCATCCTTGAATTGTATGAAAATCATCAATGGTTATTTTTTCGCTTGCATAAAGAACCTGGAACTACGTAAGACTTAGGAAGCGTTAATATTTTTTAGGGCTTGCGGCCCAGGATCTGCTTGTAGCGCTCGATAGTGACTTGATCGCCGCTGGGAGCATCCTCGAACATACGGCCCAACATCGGCTTGGCGGCCTCGCTGTGGAAAGTGAGGTTGTTGATGAGGAGCTTGCCCTCCTCAGTGAAGAGGTAGCCGACATGGCGCCCGTCTCGAGACGGGTCGGTGATTTGGTGAAAAATCGCAGGCTGCCCGCCGAGGGCCTGATAGAGCCGCAATGCCTCCTCGGTATTCCATGTGTAGGTGGGCGTGATCCGGCCCCAGTCGACGAAGACGATGCCGTATTCCGAGGTCTTGACTGCGGCGACCGCATGGCCCGACTGCTTGCCGTTGAGGCTTGAGCTCTTCATCGTCACGCCGGCGGCCTCGATGCGCACTCCATTGCGGCGGCCGAGCTCTTCAGCCGCCGCAGCCGCGAACTGTGCCGCGCCCAGGCATACAAGAGTGGGATCCATGTTCCTGCTGAGATAGCTCTGCCGCGTGCGCTGATAGATGTCGTTGACATTCTCCAGGTTGGGTGGAGAGCCTTCATTGTTATTGTAGTTATATTGGTTGAAAAGGCTGGTGAACTCGGCAGCCGCCGCCAGGATGCCAAGCGAATTGGTCGGCTTATAGGCGTTGTAGAAGTCGTCCAGAGACGGCGAGGCCTCGATATGCGCGCGGATTTCACTGCGCGTAGCGGAGGCTTGCGTCTGCACCCGTTGCTGTTGGCTTGCCTCGTACTCACGGGCCTGGCTTGCGGCTAAGTTGTGAGCGGTTCGGATCAGGCTCCGTGCGTCCGGCGTCCAAACCAGATTCGCCATCACGCGTGTGTCGAGTTCCTGCTCCGGCGCCAGATCATACTGTTGCAAAGAACGGCGCGCGGTCACTTGCCATTGTATGCTGTCGGAGACCTGCGTCTTGAGGTCCATGGCCACCGCCGTCGCATCAGGGAAGAATGGATCCTTGCTCTTGCGAAACTCTGCGGCCAGTACTGCTTCCGTGCCGGTTGTCTTCACACCGAGATAGGGCCGCAGCGAGGAATCCGCGCGCCGCGTCTGACCTTCGATGCCGACAAAGTAGCGACTAGCACTCGTCTTATAGGCATACTCCGTACCGGCCTTCCCCGAGCGGGCCGCCTCGACATTAAACTCGTTGCTGTATAACTTGCGCCGGGCCATCTCGAAGCCGGCGTCGGCGAACACGAAGACTTCGTGAGCGCCGTCGCCCTTGAGCCAGGCCGTGCCGATATTGGCCGTGGTCATCCCAGTGCTTGCGTATTTCCCCGAGGCCCCCATCGGCAGGACGACGAACTGGTCTAAGGCGGCGAAGACGGCCCCATTCCAGCCGCCTGTCCGGAACGTCCTGCCTTGGTCGGCGTAGACGCTCGCCACCAGTTGATTCTGAGAGACTTCTCTGTCGGTGTTTTGGTTGGCCGATGATCCCAATAGGCCAGCGGGGTCGTTAAAGAGGCGCTGCGAACGGAGGTTGAGGACGCCGATGGTTAATATCAAGGCGCTCTCGCTGGGTCCGTTGCTCGAGATATTCGTCATGCCGCCCATGACATAGGGAGAACGTTTGAGAATAGGATATGGATAAGGGAAGGACTCGGTCAGCGCGAGAGCTCCTGTTTTTAGCATCCACTGGTAGCCATCGCTCCCGCTCTGGCGCCAGGCGTACTCGCCCTTGTCGTCGGAGATGGTGAGGGTATGTTTCGGGGCAGGGGGTTCGCTACGGGACGCTCCGAAAGCCGGCAAGGCGGGCAGCAACAAAAGGGCCCAGATAGTCATCTACAGAAGGATAACAGGATTAAAAAAAAACGCAATGCTTATCGTCGCGACGTCAAAGACGCGCTGTCGGTAGGCGCCCGACGATTTAGCTGCGGAATTCGTCGGCTATTAAAATGTTTCGGTTCCAAGCGCCGGGCGCTGTTGAGCTCATGGCGCAGCTCGGAAACCAATTCATATACTGCGTGGCGAACAGCGCGGCGAGAAGAAGGCGCGTGACAATCTGAATCTTAGCGCGCATCACGGCGCGAGGCGACGAAGACGCAGGACGCGAGCATGAGAGCCGCAAATCCGGCGAGGATCAAGATGCAGACAGGCATCGAAGCCGAGCCCTCGGCGACAATGGCGGGTAACAGCGCGCGCTGCAGGCCCGTGACCGCGTAAGACACCGGGTTGGCCTTGATTATCAACTGCAAGAAACGAGGCGCTGTGGCGGACGGGAATAGGGCGCCCGACAGCATCCACAGGGGAATAAGAAAGAGGTTCATGACGGCATGGAAACCTTGAGATGAGTCGAGTACCCAAGCGATGAGGAAGCCGAGCCCCGTCAGGCCGATAGCGGCGAGCATTAAAATAGCGGCAGCCAGGACATAGCCGTGAAGGCCGGGGTGAATGCCTGCGGGACTTGCGAGCAGAAGGAAGGCCAGGCCTTGGGCTAGGCCGACTGTCGCCGAGCCGAAGACCTTGCCCAGCACGATGGATAGGCGCGAGACGGGAGCGACGAGCACCGACTGTAGAAAGCCCTCTCGGCGGTCCTCAATGATCGAGATCGTAGCGAAGATCGAGGTGAATAGCACGATGAGGACCAGCGTCCCCGCGTAAAAGGAGTGGAGGAAGCTGATCTCAGGTGCGCCGGGCATGCGCACGGCCGTGCCGAGACCGGCGCCGAGCAGGAGCCAGAATACGATCGGAGGCAGCATGCTTCCGATCACGCGCGGCTTGTCGCGGAAGAAGCGTATGATGTCTCGCTCCCATAACGTGAACAGAGCGTTCATTGCGCCGCCTCAGCGTCAGCGAAACGCCGGCCTGCGTGGTGCAGGAAGGCGTCTTCAAGGCTTGGACGCGAGAGGCTTACGGTGCGCAGGCGGCCGGGGAAGGCTTCGACAAGTTGGGGAATAAAGGCGTGGCCTGAGGCGCGCTCAAGACGCAGTTGGCCGCCGAACGCTTGGGGTGCAACATCAAAGCGCTTGGCGATCTCGCGGCACAGGTTCGCGGCGTCATCCGTTTCAATGGTGATGACATCGCCGCCGATCTCCGCCTTGAGCGCTGCGGGCGTTCCGCTGGCCACGATTTTCCCCTGATCGAGGATGGCGACACGGTCGCAGAGGTCGCCTTCGTCCATGAGATGCGTGGTCGTTAAAATCGAAGCGCCTTCGGCTTGCAATATTCGCAGGTGCTTCCAGAGATCCACGCGCGCGGCGGGGTCAAGGCCGGTCGAAGGCTCATCAAGAAGGATGACGCGGGGTTTATGAAGGAGGCTTTTGGATAACTCAACCCGGCGGCGCAGGCCGCCGGACAATGTCCCGCACAACTCGCCGGCGCGAGCGTTCAGGCGGTAGAGGGTCAGCATCTCCTCGATCCGCAGCGTTAAATTTTTACCGGAAAGTCCGTAAAGCCGTCCGCCATGGACGAGGTTTTCATAGACGGTTAGTTTATTATCCAAGGATGGCGCTTGGAACACGACACCGAGGAGGGGCCGCACAGATGCGTAATCAGCGATCAAATCATGGCCGAGAATCGTCACCGACCCGCTTGTTGGAGCGAAGGAGGTCGCCAAAATTTTAAACAACGTGCTCTTGCCGCCGCCGTTTGGCCCTAGGAAGCCGAACAGTTCGCCTTGAGCGACGCAAAAAGAGACCCCATTGAGCGCGCTCCGCTCCGGGGTCTTTCGTTTCGCGGGATAAACATGAATGAGGCCGGAAACCTCGACGGCGATCATGCTTTTGCCAGTCCCGTCCATGGTGTTTCCGCATGGCCGGTCTTTTTATTGACAAAGCGCGCGGCGACGAACAGCCAGGTTGAGAAGCGATTAAGATAGATGATGATGCCAGCGGGAATGGATTCAGAGGCGGAGAGATCCACGACCGCGCGCTCAGCGCGTCGGCTGACGGCGCGAGCCAGATGCAAGGCCGCGCCTGCGTGCCCGCCGCCGGGGAGGATAAAGGTCCTCAGTGGATCCAGGTTTTTATCCCAGGCGTCGATCTCGTCCTCAAGGCGCTTCGGGGCGTCGGCGGGAAGGCCTGTATCAAAGGGGGCGCTCAATTTCCCAATCTTGCCGGCGGGTGTGGCAAGCAAAGCGCCGATGATGAAGCACTCGGCCTGGACGCGCGCCAGCGCCTGATCCACTGAGGCGAGTGCCGGATCAGAGCGCAACGCCGCGCGCACGGCACCAAGAGCGCTGTTGAGTTCGTCGATCTCCCCATAGGCGGCTACGCGCGGATGGCTCTTGGGCACGCGGCCGCCGCCGAACAGGCCCGTCTCGCCCTTGTCGCCTGTCCGCGTGTAGACAGCCAATCTAAAACTGGGCGCCGAGGCCGAGATCGAAGCCGGGTACGCCGTGGCGCAACGTATAAGCGCCGCGCAGGCTGATCAGGGGAAGGGGGTGCGCGTCCACCCCAATGGAAAAGCGCGAGCCGCGCGCGCTGGCTTTCAAGCCGACGACGCCGGGCGTTGTCGCTGCACCGACGGTCACCGTGGTGGCGTCAAATCCGGCGAGAAAGAACGGCTTGATGATGGGCAGGTTCCAGGTCGCGACCGCATTCAGAGCGTTGTGAGATGCGCTGAAATACCGATGGTTGACCTTGTCGGCGAAGGCCGAGATTGAGACATTCGGCAGGAAGGAATCAATGAGGCTGGTTCGGTACAGGCCGTAGCGCAGTCCGCCGCCATAAATCGAGGTGCCGCCGCCGCTGCTGCCGTGCACGATCACGTCGATCTTAAAAGGAAGGCCGACGCCGGCCTCAAGTAGAGGCACTCCAAAAGCCTTAACTCCGGAATCACGCAGGATGCGGTTATTGTTGTCGGGCCGCAGCTGGACTGAGGCAACGACGCCCGCCCAGAACCCGGGCAAGCCGAGAGCGCGTCCGGTGTGCGCGGAAGCTCCGCCGATCACTCCACCGAGGTCCAGGGCGAAGGGTTTTATCAGATCGCTCTGAGCGCGTGTTTTAAAATCGGCGAAGGGATCGGCATGCGCGGACGAGGCGAGGAAGGCGAGGGCGACAGAGACGGCGGGGATCATTTTCATGGGGCTATTCTGCAAAATTTTGAGGCGATTGAGCAATTTTTCGTGGCATGCGCCGGGCTGCGTCAATAAAAATCAAAGCGAGAGCTTCCCTGCCGCGTAGCGCTTCTTCAGCCGCGTCCGTAACGCGCCACGCAGAATTTTCGCGCCAAAAAGCTTGGCGGTCGCGACGAGAAGATCGACGCTGCCTTTGACGTCCGAGAGCCTGACCTTCTCCGGCGCCACCGCGTCGGCGCCCCAGCCGTTGTGATAGTTGACGAGAGGAACGGCCACGCCTCCTGACTCGTAGCCGAAGGCGAGATAAGCGGTCGCCTCGCAGGTGCCGCCTGTCAGGCGCTTGCGCTGGATCGGAATTCCGCGCTCGAGCAGGACTGCAGCCGCGTCATCGAGCAAGGCGGTCAGATTGGGATCAAAAGCGGTTGCCTTGTCCCCTAAGCGGATGGTGGGGCCGGATCCGGGTCTTGAGCCCGGGAGTTCGCGTGAAGACTCAATTGACAGGTATGAGTCATCGCCTGAGAGGACGCCGGAGGCGATCATGTCGAGCGCTCCGATGAATCCGACTTCCTCGGCGCGATTGAGAATGACGGTCAAATTTATTTTTGCGCGCGCGGAGGACAGCCGGCGCATCGCCTCAAGGCTGATGGCGCAACCGAGGAGGTCGTCGACCGAGCGCGAGAGGAGCCAGCCGTCTTTGATCCGGCAGGCAGGCAAGGCCAGAATCGCGAAATCAGGCTTAGCGCCGGTGAGCGCTTCAGTCCATTTTATCGTCCAGAAGCCGCCGTCGTTTCGAGGGCGTGAGCCGAGCACGCCGCGCGCGAGCGGGCGATTGTTTTTGGGAATCTTGGCGAATGCCTCGATGGAGGCACCCGCCAGCAAATGCGGAGGCAGGCCGCCGCGCAAGCGGGCTAAAGCGCCCGCGCGCGTGACTCGGAGCAGGTCGAAGGCCGGATGGTCGAGGTGCGCGGCCAGGCATAACGACGGGCCCTTCACGGCGCCGCGGTACGCGACGATAATTCCGCCGCGAACACGGCGGATACGGGCGCGTGCGCCGATGTTTTCGGAAATCCATTCGAGGGCTTTTCGCGAGACCGCTGTTTCGCGAAAAGGGGCGGTGGGAACGGACGTGAGATGTTTAAAGAGGGGGATGACGCCGGGTTTTGTTTTCACGGCGATATTTTACAGATTGCGCCAGAGTTTGGCGAATTTTATTTGCTCCCGCCAAAAATACTAAAATAAACGGCGCCGCCAAATGACCGTCGGCGGCCAAGGAGAAATCAAATGAAAACATTGCTGACCGCCGTCCTGCTGCTGATCGTCGGCTACGCCGCCGCCCAAGACAACGCGAACACGCCCGCGCCCGCCAATGCCGAGAAGAAGGCTGAAATCCAGAAGATTAATATGGACATCAAGGCCGACAGGGAAAAAATCCACGAGGACAAGAAAGGAATTAGCGAGGATTGGAAGAAGCAGCATGAACAGGTTTCGGAACTTCAGTCCCAGGAGAAGGCCGCTGTCGACGCCGTGAAGGCCGATACCGCAAAATCCCCCGCCGACAAGAGAGCCTCAATTCAGGCGATTCGCGCGGATTTCAAGTCCAGGAAAGCAGCGGTCCGCGCGGAGATGAAGGCCGATCGAAAGGTCAAGCGCGCCGACATTAAGACGCAGCATCAGGACATCCACAAGGGCCGTGCGGAGCGCCGCAAGATCAAGCATCCCAATTAGACGCGCCGCCTTCCCCGCTTCTCATTCACGCTTCCTTAGGGTTGGCGCAAAAATAACTATGTGTTTTTGGATGCCGATGCTTCACTCTAACTGCGTTGCTCGTCGGTCACATACCTATCGGTATGCCCCCTTCTCGCGCCTTGTTAGAGCATCGCCTCGACATCCAAAATTCACAAAGTTATTATTGCGTCAACCCTTAGTCAATCCTTTTTAAAGTTCCTCTGCTGATGGCGGCAGCCCCTTCTCGAGCTTTCGCGATCAATTCCTTGTAGGATATACCCGTCAGAAGTTCGGCGGCTTGGCGAACATTATCCACAGGATAGATGTGAAACTTGCCTTCACGCACGGCCTTAACAATCTCAGGGCTCAACTCTAGATCTCCGATATTGGTATTAGGAATAATGACACCCTGATCCCCGGTTAACCCGTAATGCTGGCACAAGGCAAAGAACGTCTGGATCTTTTCGATGACGCCACCGATGATCTGTGTTTGAATTCGCTGGTCCAAGGATCCGGTGATGGCCAGGTTCTGCTTGATGGGAACGCCGGACAGAGCCGACAACGCCGCGATATATTGCGTCTGCGATGCCGAGTCTCCTTCTACGCCACCGTAACTCTGTTCGTAGGAAAGGCTTATTTCAACGTCTCTCAGCAAGCGCCCGCTGATTTCGGCGGCTAAAGCCCCGGCGGTATTCGCCGCCGCCTTCTTCGCGATCGGACCCAGCAGATCCGCACCCTCGTCTATGGAGTGTATGCCCCTTTTCCCATAGAATGCCGAGGCTGTTGTACGGAGAATGACCCCGATGGGACCAGAGACGGCCAAGCCGTTAACCTGCCCCTGAACCTTTCCCGAGACCAGCACCCGCCGTTTGCCCGCGCCGTATTTCTCAAGCAAGTCCTTGAGGTTGATTCCTTCTCGTACTTCCTTTGCCCGCAACACCTCATCAACATGTTGGCGGCTGACCTCCGCTTGGTCCGCCGCATACGCCGCTTGAGTGGCCTCACGGATAGTGTCGTATAAATCGCCGAAATTTGCAGTCAACCTCTTATTGGAAGCGACTAAGAACGCACCGTGCTCAATGAGAGCGCTCATCGCGCCCCGCGTCAAGTTCATGACCGTGCGATTGATCTCGGAAGCAATCGTGAGCACTGACTGCTTAAAGAACTGAGCATAGCCGGCTATCGATTCAGCTCCGACCTTGATGCTGGATTGGAAGTTCGCCAAAGCCTTGAAATTCGGCAAAAAATCATGGTCCTGGCTTGCAAAGAGCCTATACAAGACAGGGGATCCAATCAGAACGATTTTGACCTTGCTGGGAATATGATGGATGATGGCGCCGTCCATCAGGCCCCGTAAACCGCCTTCAACCATCTCCGCCTGGCCGGATTTTGCGGCAACCATCAGCGCCTGATGCAGGCCTGGAGCACGAATCACATCATTGAAGTGCATGATGAGAAAGCCGCCTTCGGCCTTATGAATCGCGCCACCCTCAAACGTCGGACCTCCGGGCGCGCCGCCCTTGACCAAGCCGACTCCCGGGATAATCCCCCTGCGGCGATTGTCGTATGCTTTTCCAAAAACATTCTCCAGCGTAGGATTCTCGACCCAAATCATCGGCGCGCCCTTCTTGCCGGCATTGTTGGAAAGCACGCTGACCTTAAAAAAGTCCATGGCGTCTAGCGGTTTCTCATTTGGAGCGTCTTTAATTCCATTTTCGGCAGGCGGCGCGACAATCTTGTCCATGAAGAGATGATAGTTGTTGATCGCGTACCCAAGCAGCATTTGCACATAAGAAACGGCCTTCTGTTGCTCTGAAGTGAGCGGCGGCTTGATGATCTCGCTTGAATCCTCGATTTCCGGCACAACTGCCGCCATCAAAGGCTCGCCGACCCTGGAAACCGTCATCTCGACAACATTCTTCTCGAATTGACTGATTTGCTCGCGCGCGTCCGCAATTTCTTTTTTATTTTCCTCCATCATGGCTGTGAACTTGTCCGCAACATTCGGAAATATCGTCTTCAGATTCAGGGAAGCCGCGTCAAACTGCGCCTGATTAAAATTTCCGGCGGCGATCATCTCGTCCACTTTTTTTGGATCGACGACTTTGCCGGCGCGCGTGAGATGGAGGCCAATCATCATCCCGCCTCCATCCGCAGGATTGGCGAAGAATTCAATGCCGAAAATACCGCCGCCATTAGCGAGCTCGAGGGACTTGATCTCGGAATCAAAGGTCGCTTTGCGCTGAACAACGGCTGCTTGTACCGGCGCCATGATCTTATTCTTGGCCGCCTTGCTGGCGTTTGAGGAGAGCATGTCCGGCATAATCGACTTAAGGTTCAGGACGAAGTTCTTGATTTCGTCTTTGAACATCTGACCATGTCCCGTCTCAAGGTCGAGAATGATCGGATTTTTATTATCCTTGAAGTTTGTCGCGACCACGCGGTCTCCGGGTGTCGGCATTCCCGCGGCGATCGCGGGAAGCATGTGTCTCAGCGCCGTCTCGCGACCGGATCCGGTATTGCCGACGATGAACAGGTTATAGCGGGGGCCGGCCATTGTTAGGCCGAACTTCATAGCAACGAGCGCCTTTTCCTGGCCGACGATCTGCTTCTCTACGTCGGGGATCTGTGCGGTGCTTTCCGGCAGGCTCTCAGGCGAGGGCACAAAACGAACGTCCGCCGGCTTCAACTCGGAGGGGGATTGCAAATTTACATGAGCGCCCAGCGCGTGTCCCAGATTATGCGCACCGGTATCAGCTAACGTTAATTGCTTTTCCTGAGCGTCAAAAATATCCCCCATCTGCGTGGACGAACCCGTGTCGTTTGATGTCTTGACGGCATCGGCCATCGAAATCATGGCCTGCTTGGCCGAGCCGTCAGGCATGGCCGCAATTGCGTTGATAAACTGGGCCATCTCCCGGCTGGTAGATAGCGACTGGGGCAACGCCATACCATTGGCCTGCAGGCTGTTGAGGAAGCTTATGACGGGGTGCTCAGGAATTACGAAAGGTGGTGCGACGAGGCCCGGAACGGGCACCAGCGTGATGGGCTCTCTGAACAGATCGCGGAGCGCCGGCGAAATGCCGGCTGTATTCAATAAAAAATTTCCAAGCGAGAGGGGAACTGCCGCCTTTGGCGTGAATGCGCGATTTGGAACAGTTCCGTGGTAACCAATGCTTGTGTTCTGCGACCAGGCGCTCATCGGCGCGGAAGAAAAAATGGCTAGGGCCATGGTCACGGCAAGAGATTTTTTGGCGGCGATTTTTCCAATGGACATGTTCTGCTCCTCTATAACGAACTCATCTTCGCGTCGCCATTATAGGGAATAAACTGAAATCAAGGTTTGGGCCGGATGGGTAAGAAAAGCCTTGGCAAATGGCCCATGCTTTGTTAGGTCTAAAGGCCCAGGGAAAATCAGATAGGGGCGACCGTGATTAACTCCAGCCACACCCTCAACGTGGGGCCCTCGGCGGAAGAATGCCTGTCGATTTACTCGGCGCGGCGCGAGGCGCGGGCATTCTCTGCTTTCAGGAACTTCCAGTCAGTACGTCCGGGAGCGCCGAGATGAAAGGGCAGCTCGACATTGAGAACCGGCTGCGGCGCGCCTGCCATGCGGGCGCGGGCGGCGACTTGCCGATAAGCATTTGCGGAAGGGCACGCCATTTTTCACGAGCGTTATGGCCTCGTGGGTCGCGAGAAGGTCGGTCGTGACGGCGGATGCGCAGCGGTCCGTGTTGACGCAGAGCGCTTCCGGGAGGC
>CAZGVK010000001.1:0-18884 GCA_964529095.1 uncultured Elusimicrobia bacterium | reverse complement strand
AGCCATGGGGGCGTGCTCATTGAACTCGTCGAGGAAGTTCCCGACAGGAGCTAGACAGGCGCGCATACAATATTATTGCGCCAGCCCCATTGCAACACTTCGGAAATGGTAAGATGGCAACCGGAATGAAACGGGCTCATTTTTACGTGTTCCTGGCTGTTTTCAGCGTTGCCTGCCGCGGCGAGAAAGACGCGGTCGTCGCGCGCGTCGGCAAGCTTAAAATCACCCAAAGCGAGTTTACCCGCAAGCTCGGGGAGGTGTCGCATGGTTATCAGGACTACGTCCTGTCTCCGAGCGGTCGACGGCAGTTCCTCGATGTCTTAATTCGAGAGAAACTTGTGCTGGCCGCCGCCCAGCAGTCGGATGTGCCGCGTTCGGCGGAATTTCGCGCCCAGCTGGAGAAGATACGTAAAGAAGAAGAAGACCGTGTTCGCGAGGGCGCTGACTACCTGCTCACCTCGATGTGGGTGGCGGACCTGCGCCGCCGCGGCGAATTGAAGGTCGAGGAGAGCATGGTGCGCGCGTATCTGAGCAAGCACCCCGTCGAAGTGGATGTGCGCCATGTCCTTCTGAGTTCCCCGGAGGCCGCCGCTGCGGTCGCCAAGCGCTTGCGCGCCGGCGCCAATTTTGGGAAGGTCGCTAAAGAGGAGTCGCTCGATGCGGCGACCGCCGCGGACGGGGGCAAGTTGCCGACCTCCCTGTACGGCGAGGTCATTCCGGAGCTCGAGGAAGTCGTCTTCCGGATGCGCGTTGGTGAGATCGGCGGCCCGCTCAAGAGCAAGTTCGGCTACCACGTCCTGCGCAAGGACGGCGCGAGGGCGGTTTCTCTAAAGGACGGGCAGGCCCGTGTGGCGAGCCTGCTCGAGAAGCAGAAGCTCGACGCCTATTTGCAGGCAATTCAAGTGAAATTCCCGGTGGAGGTCAGCATTGAAGATGAATCGCTTCGTTAGGTTTTTTGCGACGGCCCTGCTCTTGTCGGCAGCCCCTCACGTTGCCGCCAAGCTTCTCGAAGACACCGTCGCCGTCGTCAACGGCACGCCGATCCTTCTGTCGGAATATCAGAAGGAAGCGGCGACTGCCATGGACTTCTGGAGCAAGACCAATCCCGCCGCGATGTCCGACCCCGCCAACCTGCAAAAACTTCGGGAGAGCACGCTTGAGCAACTGATTGACCGTGAGCTCTTGATCCAGGAAGCAGGCAAGCTTAAGCTTAAAGTGCGCGAGCGCGAGATTGATAATGCCGTCGATGAGATCAAGGCCCGATTTAAGAAGGATGAGCGCGGTCTCGGCCTCTCCGAAGTTGATGCCGAGGCCGCCTTCCGGAAACAGCTCAAGAACGAGGGCCTCGACTGGGGGAAGTTTCGTGAGCGCCTCTCGCGCCAAATTCTGGCGCGCAAGACGATCGATACGGGCGTTAAGGCCAAGATGATCCCGCCGACGGAAGAGGAAACGCGCGCCTACTTCGCCAAGATCCAGAGCCACATTGAGAGCAAGAGCGCGGACGCGCCTCAAGGCATGGATGAGGAAGAAGCTTCGGCTCTGCGTGAGGTCGCGGGCCAAATCAAGGCCCTCAGCTCCGAGCGCGTGCGCGTGTTGCGCATTCTCATTCGTCTCTCGCCGGGCGCTTCCGATAATGAGAAGAAACGCGCGGAGAAGACCGCTACGGCAGTGAAGAAGCGTCTTGACGCCGGCGAAGACTTCGCCAAGGTCGCCAAGGAAGATTCCGAGGACCCTGAAAGCGCTGCGCGCGGCGGAGATTTGGGCTATATTCTGCGCGGCATAGCGCCGCCGGAACTGGAGAAGGAAGCTTTCTCTCTCAGTGTCGGCGACACGAGCGGATCGATCTTCACAGAGGCGGGCTACAATATTATTCGTGTGACTGAAAAGCGAGCGGCGGAGAGGCCCGAGTACGAGAAATTCAAGGAGGAGCTCGTCAACTTTTTGGGCGGCGTGGGCTTCCAGAAAAAGATTGAAGTCTACGTGAAGGCCTTGCGCGACAAAGCGGCCATTGAGCGCAACCTTTCCGCGGCTCCCTAGAGTACTCGCCTTCACCTGCGGCGACCCGGCAGGCATTGGCGCCCGAGGGGTGCTCGCGTCTTTGCGTGCCGGATCCCTGAGCGGCGGCGTGGCGCCGGTTCTTGTCGGCGAGTCTGCTGTCTGGAAAGGCGCTGGTTGGAGGCCTTCCGATGGCCCCATTCGAGAGACCGGAATCGGTCTTAAGCGCCCGCGTCCAGGACACCCCACCGCCGCAGGCGGAAAAATTTCAGCCGCGTCTTTCGAGGAGGCATTGCGCCTTGTCGCCCGGGGCCTAGTCGGCGGTATTGTTACCGCCCCGATTTCAAAGACCTCATGGTCGCAGGCGGGCTATCCGTGGCGCGACCACACCGAGCGCCTCGCTGATTTCACCGGCAAGCCCGATGCTCAGATGGTCCTGGGCGTGCCCTCGCGCGGCCTGTGGTGCGTGATTGCCACGCGCCATATCCCTTTTAAGGAAGTGTCGCGAAAACTGAATGCGCGCACTATCGTTGCGTGCGCCGAAACGCTCGGCTCCGCTCTAGGGCGCCTGGGCTATAAGAAGCCGCGCCGCGCCTTGTGTGGTCTTAATCCGCACGCCGGAGAGGGAGGGCTCATTGGAACTGAAGAGCGCGATTTTTTGACGCCGCTGGCCGCGCGGATGGGCCTTGACGGCCCGTTGCCCGCCGATTCAGCCTGGCGCCTGCATCAAGCAGGTGTTTACGATGGTCTCGTCTGCCTGTACCATGACCAGGCGCTGATTCCTCTCAAGGCTCTCGGGGGCCTTGCCGGAGTCAATTGGACCGTGGGAATACCTTTTGTGAGGACTTCCCCCGCTCATGGCACCGCCTATGACGCGGCGGCTGCGGGTCGCTTGGATCCGACAGCCGCTATCGAAGCAGCCCGGCTTGCGGCGCGCCTATGCGGCAGGGATCAAGATTGTCCTAGGCTTGACTTTTTTTAGGGGCGGGGGCTACACTGCCTAGGTGAGGCCGCAGTTTTTTTTTACCATTCTGCTCCTCGGTCGGGAGGTCGCGGCTCTTGCCGATGGCGATAGCGCAACGCAGCGAACCTCTGAACAGGTCGTGATGGTTCAGCCTGGAGCAACGGAGCGCTCGGCCCCTCTTCAATGGATTTTGGAAGGGAGCCGCTTTCTGGCGAATTTCGAAGAGGCATTCCCTCGCCAGAGGGCTCGGTCTGTCGCGATCACAAAGGATGCGGCGGCGGCTCTGCGCATGAGAGAGTATCCGACCGCGTACCTGCTTGCAAGCCAGGCGATTGCTCTCAACTCGGCGAACGCTCAGGCGCTCAATTTGCGCGCGATTGCCGCGAGCCGGATGCGCCGTTTCAAAGAGGCAGTGGCTGACGCGAGCGCTGTGCTGGCTCTTGATCCAGAAAACAGCACGGCACTGCAAACACGCTCGTGGGCCTTCGCCAAGCAAAATAATTATTCGGAAGCTTTGCGCGACGCCGAAGACGCATTGTCGCATGATTTATCCAATCCTTACGCCTACCAGAATAAAGCGCTCGCCTTGGCCGGCTTGAAGGACCGCAGTGGGACTTTGGAGGCGTTGCGCCGTTCAGCAGAGATCGATGCCCGCTTCCAGAACCGACTTGAGCGCGCGCGTCAACTTCCACCGGGGCGGGCACTGACCGCGTTATTCGATGATGAGTTCGGCGCTCAGACGGCAGCCTTTGGTCCACCGACTGCTTCGGAAAGGAGACGCTTCCCGCGACTGCTCCTGCTCTCCGTCCTTGGAGGAGTTTTGATCGCGTTCGCAATTCTTCATATCGCGGCGGCCGCTGCGCCCCCGCCACCGAGTTCGCCCAGCGTCCATTCATCTCCGAAGTTAAAGCTTGGCAAAACAAGGAAATCACCTTGACGCAATAGGAACAGGAGCCTACACTAAAGGCATATGAAAAAACACTCACCCCTGCTTGCCTTGGCCCTTGCAATTGCAATACTTCCCCGCGCGCAAGCGAGCGAGGAAGCCGCCCCGAAGCCGATGGATGAACACGGCAGTCATGGCACGACGGCGGGCAAGGATGATCGCCCGAGCTCAAATACTTTGCAGCCGCACGCTTCCAAGACTCGCAGGGGCGTTCCGGACCTTAATGAGCAGAGTGGTTATGATCGCAATCAGATGATCAAACGACTCAACGAGCAGTTTCAAGAGAAGAGGAAGCAATTGCTCGACAATCCAGATCCGCGCCATCTCGCCGTCCTCAGGACGACGGCCGTTGGATTGACTAAGCGCATCAAGGCCATCAAGCGCGAACGCTTTCCCATCCAAGAGGTGGACGCGGTTATCTCGATGTACGACGAGCAGATGCGATATAGCAAGGAAAGATGGGATATAAATCATAAGCCCGGCCTCACGCCAGCGCAGCGTAAGCGCGCCTCTGCCGTGATGGAGGCCTTGCACGCAGCCGAGATGAATAAGATCCATGCGCATGGCGGGGAGAATTCTCTGCTGATCACGGCGCTGCATTCGGCCATCGACGACGCAGTCGAGATCGTCTACCGATCCGGTGACACCCCGACTCAGCCGGACGGCTATATTCCGACCGGCCAACTTCCCGGCAATCATGGTGACGACATGCAGAATAAATATCCGGACGATCCCACGGTCTGGGAGCTCGGCGCGAAGAAGAAGCTCGCCGGCGGCGATCGGGCGGGTGGTTTGGACGATCTCAATCGCTCGATTGCCAATGGCGGGACCGCCGACGCCTATACCTTGCGAGCGGTGTTGCGCATTGACGCTCAAGATTTTTCCGGAGCGCTGCAGGACGCGAAGAAGGCGCTCGAGTTAAATCCCGGCGACAAGAATGTGATCGGTGTGTTAAAATCCGCGGAAGGCCGCACTGCGCCGAGGCTTTCAGCGGGAGCAGTCGTCGGCGGCGCCGGTTTTGAGGGTGGGGCTGGATATTCAGTCCCCGACTTTGACCCGCGCAGGACGCATGAAAAACTGGGGACAATGAGCGCGTCGACTCTGGCCTCGAGTCAAAAACTCGACGAGGCGCGTCGCGCCTTGGAGATAGGTGATTTGCAGGCGGGGTTCGCGTTGGCTCAACGGGCGCTTGAACTAAATCCCAACAACGCCGCAGCTCACAATTTTTTATCGGTTCTCTACGCCCGCATGCGCGACTATCCCCGTGCGATCGCCTCCGCCAATGCCGGCCTCGCCCTGGCGCCCCGCGACGGCCTTTTGCTCAACAGCAAGGCTTTCGCGGAGAATCGCTTGAAGCTTTACCATGACGCGCTTGCCAGCGCCAACGGCGCGATCGAGGCTGATCCGCGCAATCCATACGCTTATGCCAACCGCGCCTACGCTTTCGGCGGTCTCGGCGACAAGGAGGCGATGCTGGCCGACATCAACCGCGCGGCGGGAATCGATCCGCGCTTCGAGCAGACGGCAGTCGCTGTGTCGGCTTTGCAACTGCCTGCCGGCGCTGACATCCTGTTCCTGTTTCCAGGCGAGAAGCCAGTCGAGCCCATCGTCGCGGCGCCAAAGCGGCGCCGGAGCTTCGGCCTTGTGGTCGTCGCGAGTATTCTGGGAGGTCTGCTGCTGGCACTCGGCCTGCTCTCCACGGTGCTGGCCACGCTCAAAGACTCAATGGCGTCGGCGTTTGCGAAAGTGACGCGGCGCGGTCCGACGGTCGGCTCGCCCGATAGCCTCGGGCGCACTTCCTCCGCCGCAGGGGTCGGCCTTATTTGCGGCCATTATGAAATTATGCGGGAGATCGGGTCTGGAGGCATGGGGATGGTCTATGAGGGCAAGGACCATTCGCTCGGTCGGCGCGTGGCGATAAAAAAAATGCGCGAGGAACTGCGCCTCAACCCGCGCGAGAGGGAGCGCTTCATCATCGAGGCCAAGACCGTCGCTTCCCTGCGCCATCCGAGCATCGTGGATATCTACGCGATCGAAGAGGCCGGCATGGACGTGTATCTGGTGTTCGAGTATGTTGACGGCAAGACCGTGCACGAACATGTTCAGATCAGGGGCCGCTTTGATGTCGCTGAAGCAGTGCGGGTGACAATCGAAATGGGCTCAGCACTGACCTACGCCCACTCCTGCGGTGTTATCCACCGCGACATGAAGCCCTCGAATGTGATGCTGAACTCCGCGGGCCAGGTTAAGGTCATGGATTTCGGCATTGCGCGTATGGCGAAGGACGCGCTGACGCGCTACTCGATGACTAACACCGTCGTGGGCACGCCGCCCTATATGGCGCCGGAGCAGGAGCAGGGCCTGGTGCGCAAGGAGTCCGACGTGTACTCGCTGGCCATTTGCGCTTACGAAATGCTGACGGGCAAGCTGCCCTTCATCGGCATCGGCGCGGGGATGCTCATGAACAAAATTAACATGATCTACATCCCGCCCGCGCGCGCCATAGCGGGCCTTCCTAAGTCGCTTGATGATGTATTCCTGAAGGCATTCTTGGCCGATCCCGAAAAGCGCTACCGCACCCCGCAAGAATTTTGCGCCTCCCTTGCGTCCGCAGTTGCCGGCGATGGAATAAAGACAAGCTGATCGGCCCGTGGTAACAAGGCTGGTCTCTCAACCCGGGCGCCATGTGGGCGTCGCGCGTTTGCGCATAGGATTTAGTAAACCCCGGCGACTCACAGCTCGCCTTTTTTAGGCTAAAAAAATTATTGTTTTAGCTATATAATTTAAGTTATTATAATAAGTAATCACTATGATGTTGATTTTTAAGTAAAAAGTCTTTATACTGATCGTATATGAAGGACTTCTTCGATCGTACTGAAGTTGTAGGGGTCCTTCAGGGATTTAACCCCTGGTGGACAGGAGCGCTTTTTGAGACGCGTCCCTTTCAGCGCCTGGCCTACCAAGCCTGCCGCGGCTACCTGCAGGACAATAATCTGCGGCGCGCCATTCTTCTTTCAGGCCCACGGAGGGTTGGGAAGACGACGATCCTCAACCAGATTGCCGGCGCTTTGGTAACAGAGAAGGTCGATCCCAAGAGCATCCTCTATATCAGCCTGGATCATCCTTTGCTCAAGCTGCTCTCCTTACCACAGATCCTGCGCATCTATCACGATAACATTCATCCGGAGGGCAAGCCGACGTTCCTGCTCCTTGATGAGGTCCAATACTCCCGCGACTGGGAACTCCAGATCAAGCAGTTGGTGGATCACAAGCCGGAGTACCGTATCCTCGCGACAGGATCCGCCAGCGTGGTCCACCGCGAGAGGCTGGCTGAGAGCGGCGTCGGACGCTGGATAAAAGTTGCGATTCCTACGCTTTCGTTCTACGAGTTCCTGCGCATCCGTAACGACGAAATGCCCGACATCTCCCCGGACCTAAGGCCGACCGACCTATTCTCGATGCAGCCTCGAGAACTTGCGGACATCGGCGCGCGGTTTCGCCCTCTGATGCCGCTCTTCAATCGTTATCTCCTAGTCGGAGGCTTTCCCGAGACGGCTCGCCAGCAGGACATAGGTCTTTGCCAGCGTCTGTTGCGCGAAGATGTGGTCGAGCGCGTGCTCAAGCGCGACATGACCATGCTCTTCGGCATCCGCAACGTGAGCGATCTGGAAAAGCTCTTTATATATTTATGTCTGCACACGGGAGGAATACTCGCGGTCCAGAACTGCGCCAAAGCCCTGGGGACCACGGCTAATACCGTCTCCAGCCACCTGGAATCGCTGGAGCAGGCAAACCTCATTTACCGTCTGCCGCCGGACGAGATCGGCGGAAAGAAGGTGCTCAAGGCGCGCTATAAGGTGTACCTGGTGGACGCCGCTCTTCGCAACGCCGTTCTCCTGCGGGGCGAGGAAATCCTCAAAAATCCTCAAGAGACAGGGATCATCGTGGAGACCGCGGTCCTTCGGCATCTCTACGCCTACTACTATCGCGAGACGCCGCGGATCACCTACTGGCGCAATGCCGTGACCGGCAAGGAAGTCGACATCATCATCAAAACCCCGAAATACGCTATCCCGGTCGAGGTTAAGTACCGCGAAGACGCCGGTCTGTCCGCCAAGGAGGGCATCGTTGGATACTGTAGGGAGACGAAGACCCTCAACGCCTATTGGGTCACTCAGCACGAGCAGGATTTTGGAGTGGTACAATTCGTCGGGCTGGATGCGCGATTCCTGAAGATTCCAGCGCATATCTTTACCTATCTGCTTGGCCAGGCAGAACGTCTCATTTGGGCCGAGTAAAGCGCAGCCTTGAGGGCCGACCCATTAATTCAAGAATACCATGTCCCCGGAATGCGGAATGTCGATGCCGTCGTGCGCAAATTATATTATTGACCAGTGATCGCGATCTTCGTCGATGGCGCGTGCTCCGGCAATCCCGGCCCCGGCGGCTGGGCGGTCATTATCTCGACGCCAGAAGGCCGCGTCATGGAACTCGCGGGGCATGAGTCGCCCACAACGAACAACCGCATGGAACTCAGCGGCGTCATCGCCAGCCTTCACGCCGTGCAGGGCTGCGGCGGTATTGTCGTGATCCACAGCGACTCAACCTATGTCATTGAGGGCATCACGAAGTGGATTTTCGGATGGAAGCGTCGCGGCTGGAAAACCGCCGCCGGCGGGATGGTCAAGAACGAGGATCTGTGGCGCACGCTTGAGAGTGCTGTCGCCGCGCGCGGCCCGGGCGGCGTCGAGTGGCGTTGGGTGAAAGGCCACTCGGGCCATGACGCCAATGAGCGCTGCGATAAAATCGCGGTCGCATTTTCCAAGCGTCAAAGCATCACGCTCTACGATGGTCCTCTGATCAAATATCCATACGGTTCTTTGTTGGCGTCCGCGAAGAAGTAGTCCAAGAGCCCCGTTCCAGCTCATTTTGTCCTGAACGCGGCCGGGGGGTTGCGCTTTTTCCGTTTTGGGCCTATAGTTCAGGATACGTTTCTGATATCGACATCCCCAATGAGAGGACCCCTTATGAAGACCCCGAACCTCGTGTTGCTTTCCGCTTGGGCGCTGTTCGCTCCTGCCATCGCGGTCGCTTTGCCTCAGTGGACTGCCAAGAATGAGCCTGTCGAGAATTGGGCCGAGGTCAGCTTCAAGGACGCCGATGGGCGCTCATATGTTCTGAATTGCCGCCGTAGTACTTGTGATTCGGCGACGGGCAAGGATGGAGAGTATTCCAACCTATATGTAAAAACTGCTGTCGGAGGGTCCGCTCAGAAAACGGAGGGCGACAAAACTAAAGGCGTCATTGAATATACGACCGAGATGTCCAATTTCCGGCTCATTCTTGGAAAAAAATTGCATGTCATCCGTGGAAATAAATCCTACCCGGCTGCGATCAGCCCGCGCGGCTCATTAAATTCCAGCAGCTTTGTCCGCGTGTATCCCCCAAAAAAGAATGCTGACGATGCTGGCGGATTGCAGCCGAAGATCGACACGCATTCTCAGGTCAAAACAAAAAATGTAAAAGAATCAGCGAGTTCCGGCTCTTCTTTAATTCTGACCGATGAAGAGTTGCGCGTGCTGTCGATCAGCGAGCGTCACGATTATGCCGAAGCCCTGAAGGCCGTCGACGCTGCCCCGAGCGGCAATAGCGAGGCGCGGAAGATGCTTCTAGATGTCATGCGCGACAGGGTCAAGGCGCGGCTGGATCCGGAGCTTGCGAGCAAATACGACAAGGCAATCAAGAGCCCCGATCGCATCATGGCGATTAAGCGGATTCTCACCCCGAGTTCTGTCGAGCGGTCCAAAAAAATTATCAGAAAACAGGCGGCGTCCGCCGGGGCCAATGCGGCGACAAATCTTACGATGGATGAGAAAGCGATGCTCACTCCAACAGAACTGACACGATACAAGGAGATGAAAGCTGTTGAGAGTTCTTCCGCAGAGGAAGGTCCAAAAACTAAGCGGGCGCTTGAAAAGATGACCCAGGAATATCGGAGCCTAGCCGATAGCCGATAGCCGCAAGCCTTATACACAACCGGCTAATAGGGAGCGATTTGCGAAGCTGGAGACTTGGCAGAAAGAGCGTTTCTGCGGGGGTCAGACGGCGAGCCTGTTCGCGTTATCAGACGAGGGAGGACGCATCGATTTTAATAGTGATGGCCATAGCACGATGAAGGCTTTGATAGCGATCGACGCCAAGAAGCCAATCGGCACAGGCGTCCGTAAGACGGAGGAGAATAAATGGGATTCGCAAGACGCCTGCGCCGGCTTAAAGAAGTCTCTTGCTCTCGCTAAGACCCCGCCCGCCAAGAGCAAAACGGCGGCCGCGCCGATACCAATCCCCGTTCTAAATCCTACCGTCACAACGAATTCCGACGCTCCAGAGGACCCCTCAGGAATAAAGCCAGGCGAACCTAATAAGAATTGGAACAAGGACCTCGCTGAAAAGACGGCCTTGGGCGCCGCTATCGGCCTCGTCCTCGGGTCCATGTCGGGAGGTCTTATCCCGGGCGCCGCTATCGGCGCGCTGGTGTTCTACGCCTGGCGCAGGTTCTGCTAGCGATGCATTGACGGCGCCTTTCTTCGACGCTTTTCCCATGGCGTTTCTTTCGATCGCGCCGCGAAGAAGCGGTCCAAGGGGCCCAGCCCGGGTTAGGTCTTAGGCCTCAGGCGCGCCCCCCGCTCGATGTGTTATCTATCAATGATGAGGAAGGCGGCCTTCCGTATTTTCACGGGATTTTTGCTCGTCATTTTCATGCTGCCTTCAGCGGGCGCAGATGAGGATGACTGGGTTCTCGCTGTGCCTGCGCCCGCCGTGCCCGGTGTTTCCGCTTCCCCGGGAAACAGCCCCGCAGACTCTCAATGGCAGAAGTTCTATGAAAAATTAAGAACGGATGTCTTTGATGATGTCTGCCGAAATATTAAATTGCCTCTTTCGCAAAAACTTTTGCCTATTGAGTATCTTGGCGCTGATATTGAAGTCGAGCGGAGCCTGGCGACCTACCCGAACAAGCAGATCATGATTGTTGACCGCTCCAAGCTCAGTCTCTCGCTGGGGCTGACCCAGGCCTTGACGGACAAGTTTTCTCTCACTTTGGAGGGACGCGCCGACGGGGAAGCCTACGTGATTCGCCCCTTGGAGGGGACCAACGCCTGCTCCGAGGTCAAGACTCTCCTCAACATCCTCAAGTTTGAGACCGTGGTGCCGCTTGCGGATGATCGCCTGGAGAAGATGAAGGTTGGCGAGATATGGAAGTTCCCGCTGACACTTAATGCGGGGATTGTACCCAGCGCCAGCGTCTCCTCAGGGCTGACGACTTTCACTCTCTCGATGGGATACTCTCAGGGCAGTGGCGCAAGCGTCATGCTCATGCGTCTAGCCGACAACGCCTTGGGCCTGCGTCTGCGGTTTGATGATTTCAACCTAAAGACAGGCGGCGCGTCCATCAAGGTCGCCACCCCCGAGGCCGACTTTTTCGGTCTGGATGGCGGCTCGGGCCTGATTCAAAAACAATTTGACAAACTCCTTCTCAAAGAGCTTAATCGCTATATCACCACTGCGCTGGATTTCAACTCTTGGAAACGTGATGGTCGCAAGGTGTTCCTTGAGTTCATCGTGGATCCAAGCGATCAGTTGCAGAGGGATCATCTGACTGAATTCCTCAAGGGCAACATCAACTCTTTAGCCGTTCTCAGGCGCATAGTCAAGGCGACGAAAGACACCGATATCCGCCACGGCGAGGTTTCCGAGCATCTCGCGGAGCTTGAAAAAAGACGTGCTGAGGCCTTGTCTGCGCCCTCTTCCTTTGCGGCGGCTTCCGACTACCAGCGCAGCAACCCACACAACTTCCATCTCCAAATTCCGTTCTTGGCCGATCTTGAGTCAAGAAAGGAAACGCAAGACGACAGCATCGTCTCCGGGACGAAGGATTTCGTAACGGACATCCATCAGAGTTTCACCTATAAAAGCAGCGGTGTGCTCGACGTGCCTTGGCTCAAAAAGATATTCAAAAATACTTCACAGAAGACGGTCCGCTCCATGACGCGAGTAGATTTCAACGGCATGCCCGACAAGGACGCGACCTTCCTTACTTATATTCAACAGGACGGCTTTGTGCGTGGCCACGAGTCTTCGGCTCGGAAGATGGTCGTCTCGGCTAACGAGATCTTGCGCCTGGCCGGCACGCGCGGAGAAGGAGAGAGTCGAGCGCTTCTTCCCGTTGAGACGATGTTTCCCAAGCGCGAGCCGCCCGCGTCAATTGACGACATGAGGCATGCGCCGACAGCTCACGACTCGCCGCCGATGGTTTATAGTCCGCTGTACCGTTCTGCCGTTAGCGCCTTTACCTTGATCTTCAACCAGAAGGCGATCGAGGATATCTTGTGGGCTGATGTGGAGATCGTGACTAAGGCATTCAGGCGTACCCTCTCTGCCCCTGACAAAGATCGGCTGAGCATCGCTTTAGCCGATGGGAACATCGCAAAAGATGGAACGCTGACTCTTAACCAAGGGGCTATCAGGCGCGAGATATGGAGAGCGCGTATTTCGGATAGGCGTGGCGATCCCTATTGGGACATCGTCGGCGTGGCCAAGGCGGCTGCCGGCATGGTCCAAGATTTAGCGGATATCAGGAGAGTGGAAGGGGGTTGGCAAAAGCGTGCCGCAGCGTTGGTTGAGCTTATCTCACAGGGTGGCCGCAGCGGGCGGGCGTATGACGATGCCCTGAAAGTTCTAATACAACTAACTGACACTAAGCATATCTTCGGCGAATTCCGCATGGAGACCAATAAGAGAATAAACGGCGAAAAAGACGTTTCAGTTCGCTACCTTCTGCACAGCGCTGTCCAGAATGACGCCTATAGTGAACAACTCAAGCTCGAACAGCGCTTCGCCGAGCCGCCTCTTCTCGGGTATTGAGAGAGTCGCCGTATGAGCTTAATCGCACCACTTATTTCGTTACGCTTCCTTAATAAGGGAATAGCGCATCGAGGGGCTTTTCCTCGAGCGCGCCGAGCGTTTTGAGCGACTCGAGGCCCACGCGATCGCGATGGCCGAGAATCCAGGTGGTCAGGGGCTTGGTCTTGAAGCGCGCGGCAAAGGACTCAAGCTCCGGCAAGGTGTACTTGAGCGCGCGCTCGAAGCGTTTGGGACCCGGGTCGCCTCCTGTCAGGCCCTGATCCTCCCACCAGATCACGGTTTCAGGAATACTTCTAAAGGGCACCGGGCTCGTGCGGTAAGACTCTTCAATTGATTTGAGCGTTTCGCGGAAGCGTTTTTCCGAGCTCGGGAAATTGTGGAGCAGGGATTTTATGAGCGTTGTCGCTTCCGTGGTCTTGTCGGCCTGGCAGCCGAGGCCGCCCCAGAGTTGGGTGTCATCTCCCTTCTCGGCGGTTTGAGTGTGGCCGCCGGAAGCGGAATAGGCCAGCGCTCGCGACTCGCGCATTTCCTGGAAAATCACCGCGCTCATGTCGCCGCCCATGTACTCGGAGTAGAACTTGTAATCCACGACATGCTCGGGGTCGAATGGCTCGTCGGCGGCGAAGAGTCCGACTTGGGCCTGGACCATGTCGCGGTGGGTAAACAGCGTGCGTGCCGCGGCCGGGCGCAGGAGCGTCAGCGGAACTCGGGGAGGCAGTGGGCGCAGGGAGCGGTCCGTACCGAGGAGCTTGCCGATTTCAGCCGGCGCACGGTTGCCCACATAGGCGAAGCGGGCGGGATAAAGGGGAAAGTTCTGGATGAGGCCCTTAAGAGAAAGTTGGTTCAACGCCTTAAGCTCGGCATTGCTCAGACGCTTGAGCACGCTGCTCTCAAGACCGCGTCTGGCGAACTGTCCCAGGGCGCCATGCACGGCGCCGGGGTTCTTTTTCTCATCCTCGCGCGCGCCGAGCTCGATTTCAATCATCTTCTCAAGAGTTCCGGGCTCGATCTTGGGCGAGTCAAAACGCCGGGCCAGCAATTCGAGCGAGGCCCCGAGATTGCGATCAAGGCCGGACAGGTGGACGGAAACGTTCTGTTCACGGCAGGAGTAAGAGAGCGATGTTCCCAGGGAGAATAGTTTTTTCTTCAGCTCGTCCGCCGATAAAGGCCCGGCCCCCGAGAGTTCGAGCAAGTCCACGGCGGCGCACAGCTCGTGCTCCGTCAGCGAGCCGCGCTGATAGTAAAATGAGAGGGAGAATAGGTCGTTGTAGGGATTGCTTGTCGCGTACAGGAGGCCGCCTTTAAGCGGAACAATCTGGTAGTCGCGGCCGTTGACGAGCCAGCGCGGCTCAAGCGGTGTCGCCGGCATTGCGAGGAGTTTTCTCATGAACTCCGACTCCCTGGAGGGGTCTATCGCGATAGGGGTGAAGGCGGGCTTGGATATCTTTGGAATTTCAGGTTTGGCATTGCGGCGATAGACGACGATCCGGTCGAGGCCCAGGTATTTGTTGGCGACGCGCACGATATCGGCCTTGGTTATTTTTCGAATGCGGTCGAGGCGCGAGGCCGCGCGCTCCCACGGCTCGACGGCGACAAATGAGCCCGCCATTAGGTCCACGCGCGCTTCGTTTGACTCCAATCGGGCCTTCTCCCCGATCTCAAAACTGGTGATGACGGCGGCGACATCCTCGGCGCTGAAATCTCCGGCTTTGAGGGCGTCAAGCGTTGCGAGCAAAAGAGCCTCGGCTTCTTCGGGCGTCTGGCCTTTCTTAGGCAGGGCCCATGCCTGCCACATGCCAGCGTCATTGCGCAGGGATGGGGACGAACCGGAATTCTTGACCTTTTGCGCTTGGGTTAAACGCAAATTCAAGAGGCCGGCCGCTGAATTATCGACGATCATGTCCATGACGGTGATCGCGTCGGCGTCGGGATGCGATTGCGGCACGGTCAGCCAGGAGAGAACGACCTTTTGCTCGGCCTCGTATTTGACCTCATATTTTTCCGTGCCTTGCGGTCGAGGAATATCCCATTGCGGCAGAGCGGGCAACGGCCGAGGCGTCCAGGTCCCGAAATTATTCTTGATGAGTTCAAGAGTCTGCGCGCGGTCGAAGTCGCCGGAGAGCGCAATCGCCATATTATTGGGCACATACCAGCGATCGTAGAACGCGTACATCTTCGCCAGCGACGGATTCTTCAAATGCTCGATGCTGCCGAGCGTGGGCTGCTGGCCGTAGGGATGTTTTTTAAAAAGGCGGTTCTCGAGCTCATCGTTAAGGATGCGCTCAGCGTTGTCGAGGGAACGGTTCTTTTCTTCGTAGACGGTCTCAATTTCGGTCTGGAAAAGGCGGAAGATGGGGCTCTTGAAGCGTTCGGCCTCCACGGCGGCCCACGCTCCGAGGCGGTTGGCGGGAATGCTCACGACGTACACCGTCTCCTCGTCGGAGGTGTACGCATTGATGCCTTCGGCGCCGATGCTCTTGTAAAAGCGATCCAACTCATTCGGCACGGCGAAGGCGGCTGCGCGGCCGTTGGCGGCATCTATTTCTTTGTAGATCTGAGCGCGGGCGTTTTCGTCCTTGGTCTTGAACAGGTCCTCATACAGCGCGCGGATATTCTCAAGTTGCGGACGTTCCTTTTCATAATCGAGCGTTCCCAGGCGAGAGGTTCCCTTGAAGAGCATGTGCTCAAGATAGTGGGCCATCCCGGTGCTGTCAGGGGGATCGTTCTTGGAGCCGGCGCGGACGATGATGCGGGCCGCGATGCGCGGTTCGCCCTTATTCGGGCTGAGGTAGACGGTCAGGCCGTTGGCCAAACGGTGGATGGTAACACCCATCGCGTCGCCGGGGCGCGGAGTTTCCTGCACGGTGGGCGCTGTCGGCGCCAGAGGGATGACGGTGTTGGCCGCGGCCGCAGATGGAATTGCGAGGATGACCGCGAGCAGGCAGGGCGCGAAGATATTCATGGCTTCTCCTTAAATAGACTGGGCCTCGGTAAAGTAGCAAATCCTGCGCGATCGAGTTGTTCTATGAAGAATGAGGTCCGATGGTCCTTATTTCATCTAGGTACGATGACTTGGAAAAAGTGGCCATAGGACCTAGAGCCTCCGTTGATGGGTGCGTTATAATCTCACTGTCCGAGGTCTTATTTTTCAGGAGGCATCGTGCCGATGAGTTCCATTCCCCAAAGCGTTCGATTTGATCGCGTTTTATTCCGGCGCGGCTTGGCCGCGCTGATGTCGGCGTCTTTGCTGGCGCCGGCATCAGCCGGAGCGACCATTCTGGATATGAGGCAGATCGTGGAAGCTGACGGGCCGAGCGTTGCCCTCCAGGCGGCGCTCAATCAATTTTTTGATAACTCAAAACAGCGCGATAAAAATAACGACCCGGTAGACGGAGCGCGATCGGTGATCGGCGCAGATAAGATTTTTGCGGCTGCCGGTCCTCAGGTCCGCGTCAATTCGGCGCCGAGGAATATCCCGATGCCGGTGACCAGGCCCGTCAATGATATTAGCCTGGGCGAGAGGGTCCTCGGCGTTTTCCATGCGGCCAATGCCTTCTTCTTTCGCCAGGTCAACGGCGTTGCGCCCTGGTATACGGTCGGCAAAATCCCTTTTATTGGAACCGCCTTGGCGGTCCTAAATCTTGCCGGCCTGCGTCATGACCTCAGGGAAAAAAATCTACAGAGCACTTCGCAGTTGGACGCAAACCGCAATCAAACGTCATCCGCAGACTGCGCGCGCTGGAAGGAAGCTCGATCTCCTAATGGAATCTGTAATGATCTTGGCGATCCCGATAGGGGCCGCGCCGGCCTCCCCTCGGTCGGCAGCAGCCGCTGGACAAGATTGTCTGCAAGCTTCCGGAGGATTGGGAGCACCTCACTCTGCCATGATTCATCCATCGCCTCACTTCTTCCTTTCCCATGGCGAGGTGCCGCAGGACAGGCCGATGGGCAATCGCGCCTGCGAGACTCACCACCTGGACCCAAGGTCAGATGCATGCCCATGTTATCCATGTTCTGTGGGGGCTGCAATCAGACGGCTTGAGCACGACGATTGGTGCCTTCCCGGTTTGACAGGATAATACAGGTAGAGGAGCAGCAGCCCTGCCAGGAGCCAGAACAACTCGCGGAACCGCCGGATCAGACATAGCACGATCCCCAAGGGGGGCGGGATGCCCAACATCGAGGCGGCCACGTAGTGGCCTAGTTCGAAGGTCCCAAGACTTCCAGGAATGAAGAACCCGCCTACCGCGGCCAGGGTCGCTACCACATCCATGATCAGGGCGCCGCGAAGACTCAGGGAAAGTCCAAGGAAATGGCCGATCATGTAAATCTCAACGCAGCCGAGGACCAATCCCACCAGATGCCAGAGTGTCGAGGCTATGAAGCGCCTTTTATCCCGTCTATAGAAGGTCGACAAACAGGCATCCATCTCCGATATATTGGCCACCAGGGATTTAAGCCACCCGGCCTCCGGCCAGCGGCGCAGGCAGTAATGAGCCCAACCACTGAGCAGGCCCGAGGAGGAGCCCATGGCCAGAACGATTGCGCCGCCACCTAGCATGGCGATGACCCCCGCCGCCGCCAGGATCAGTTCGGGAGGCAGCTTCGTCTGCCAGGCGGCCAGACCCAGACCCCCGAGGATGAAGATTGCAAGCGAGAGGGTCTGAGTTGTCTTGGCCACGGTCACGGAGCTCAGGGCCTCGGCAAATGTAACCGAGGGCTGGAGCAACAGCGCCTTGATTGGCTCGCCCCCCAGAGTGCTCGATGGAAGCAGGTCGTTGACCGCTTCGCCCGCGATGCGCGCGACCAGGAGCTTGGAAAACGGGAGAGGGCCCCCCGGGGTTTTGAAGGAGTACTCCCAAGCTTTGGTATTGGGGAGTATCCACAAAAAAGCCAATGGGATGAGCAAAATGACTCGCCACCCCACCTGGGAGACGGCATCCCATATCTGCCGGATATTCAGACTTTGAAGCAGCCACAGGAGGATCCACAGGCCCAAGGCCAGGGATGCCCATGGCAGCCACCGCAGGGTCAGGCGCATTTCCCGGCCTTTTGATAGGTGTTGATGGTCGAGCAACTATCGGTGAGCGCATCGCTTACGCGCTGGCTTTCCACGGGCGCCGCCAACTGCGATAGCCTGCGCTGTGTCCAGGCGGCCTTAGGATTTCCGCCCATCGATATGATTAGGACACTCCCGTCATCTTTCAGGAAGCTCATGGCCCGCTGAAATACCCCTTCCACTGCTTTGAAGTGGAAGTAATAGATGACTTCGTTTAGGATGACGACATCGAATTTCTTGTCCGGACGGTAGTCCTCGAAGGCGCAGGCCTCGAATCGACAGCGGTCATCATTTTTGAAGGTCTTACAGCACTTCTGAATAACCGATTCGGCAAGATCGATACCCACATAGGCGGCGACTCTTGGCTTGAGCAGTGGATACAGAGTCCCGTAACCGCAGCCGATGTCAAGTATGTCAGCGCCGTTGGGAAAGCGGTTCTGTACTATCCCCGAGATCACGTAATGCCTTGGCTTTTCATTATCGGACTGGAGGTATCGCCACTGGCCGGCGGCATAGGTGCCTTCCCAGTAAGCCTTGCCGTTGCCGATAAAAAGAGCGCAGAACTCGTTGAAGGCGAATCTAAAAGGCTGTTGGTGATCAAGGAAATCTAAATCTGGGGAAAATGCCAGGCGATAGGTGACCGCGCCCGCGATTACCCCCAAGGCCGTCTCGGCCCATGTATGCCTTTCGGTCGCCAGGACAGCCAACGATGCTGCAAGCGCGGCACCGAGCGCCGCGAATACAAACAGCCGAGGCCCTGAGCGGCGTAGACCCAGGAAAACGAAGGAAACGCCTGCCACGCAGAGGCTGGGCATAAATCCTCCGGTCTTAAGACCTGGAGTCAGGATAGTCAGGAGGACATGAACCGTGAGCAGTATCAAATACCCTATGATGATTCGGCGCAGGTAGCCCACTCGATGCTTGGCTGCGGGAGCGGCTAGCGGGATAAATAAAAAGAAGTAGCCCAGATGACCTATGTCCTTCCAAAGAAAGCTTGGGAC